>NZ_JABWRO010000008.1:0-74230 GCF_014268985.1 Pseudomonas sp. RW10S2
CCGCCACTGCCGGTACTTCCTGCGCCTGCTCTCCCAACGCGCCCTGCTCTACACCGAAATGGTCACCACCGGCGCCCTGCTCCACGGCGATGCGGCGCGTTTCCTGCGCCATGACGAGTCCGAGCACCCGCTGGCCCTGCAGTTGGGCGGCAGCAACCCGGCTGAACTCGCCGCCTGTGCTCGCCTGGCCCAGGAAGCGGGTTACGACGAGGTCAACCTCAATGTCGGCTGCCCCAGCGACCGGGTGCAGAACAACATGATCGGGGCCTGCCTGATGGGCCATCCGGCGCTGGTGGCCGACTGCGTCAAGGCGATGATCGATGCGGTCGAGATTCCGGTGACGGTCAAGCACCGCATCGGCATCAATGGCCGCGACAGCTATGCCGAGCTGTGCGACTTTGTCGGCCAGGTGCGCGAAGCCGGCTGTCGCAGCTTTACCGTGCATGCGCGGATCGCGATCCTCGAAGGCCTGTCGCCAAAGGAGAACCGCGAGGTGCCGCCGCTGCGCTACGAGGTGGCGGCGCAGTTGAAACAGGACTTCCCGGACCTTGAGCTGGTGCTCAACGGCGGGATCAAGACCCTCGACGAATGCCGCACCCACCTGCAGACCTTCGACGGCGTGATGCTGGGGCGCGAGGCTTACCACAATCCGTACCTGCTGGCCGAGGTGGATCAACAACTGTTCGCCAGCGACGCGCCTGTCGTGACGCGCAGCGAGGCGATGGCGCGGCTGATGCCGTATCTGGTAGCGCATGTGGAGAGTGGCGGGGCCATTCATCACATCACCCGGCACATCCTCGGCCTGGGCCAGGGCTTCCCGGGGGCGCGCCGGTTCCGCCAGTTGCTGTCGGCAGACATTCACAAGGCGGCCGAGCCGCTGAAAGTGGTCGAGCAGGCGGCAGAGTTGCTGGTCGGACGCTAGGGAACCCTGGGCGGGGGTTGGACTCGAAGGGGGATTCGACGCCCCCATCCTGGGGCTGCCATGTGGCCAGCGCGGGGCCAGCCCGCGCCCGCATGACGCAGGATTGCCTTAGCCTGTGTTTGGCCTTGAGTGGCCGTCAGGGCTCGGGTAATGTCAAGACACTCACAGGACAGAGCATCAGGACAGAGCACGCCCATGACCTCAAAGCTGGAACAACTCAAGCAGTTCACCACCGTGGTCGCCGACACCGGGGACCTGGATGCCATCACCCGTCTCAAGCCGGTCGATGCCACCACCAACCCTTCGCTGCTGCTCAAGGCCGCGGCCATCTCGGGTTACGCCGACCTGCTCAAACAGGTCAAGGCCGACGCCAAAGGCAACGTCGACCTGGCCTGCGACAAGTTCGCGGTAGCCGTGGGCGCGGGCATTCTCAAGGTCATCCCCGGCCGTATCTCCACCGAGGTCGATGCACGCCTGTCGTTCGATGAGCCGGCGTTGCTGAACAAGGCTCGCCAGTTGATCGACCTGTACAAAGCTGCCGGCATTTCCAAGGATCGCGTACTGATCAAGCTGGCCTCTACCTGGGAAGGCATCCGCGCCGCCGAGAAGCTGGAAAAGGAAGGCATCCAGACCAACCTCACGCTGCTGTTCTCCTTCGCCCAGGCCCAGGCCTGTGCCGACGCCGGGGTGTTCCTGATCTCGCCGTTCGTGGGCCGGATCTACGACTGGTACAAGAAGAGCACCGGCAAGGAGTACGTCGGCGCCGAGGATCCAGGCGTGCAGTCGGTGACACGCATCTACGACTACTACAAGACCAACGGCTACGACACCGTGGTCATGGGCGCAAGCTTCCGTAACGTCGGGCAGATCGAGCAACTGGCCGGGTGCGATCGCCTGACCATCAGCCCTGAACTGCTGCAGCAGTTGAGCGACGACCAAGGCGAGCTGCCGCGCATCCTCACACCAGGCAATGCTGGCGAAGCCAAGCAGGTGCTGAACGAGAGCCAGTTCCGCTGGGCGATGAACGAAGATGCCATGGCCACCGAGAAGCTGGCCGAAGGCATTCGCCAGTTTGCGCGCGACCAGGAGAAGCTCGAGGCGTTGATGGCCGACAAAGGCTGATACATATCCGAGTTGTGGAACGGGCGGGAAGTACTGAGTATTTCCCGCCCGTTTGCGTTTGTGTATTCGAAAAAGAGGCTGCCGGCCCATCGCGGGACAAGCCCGCTCCCACAGAAGCATGTTCCCTGCCATGGGATAGGTGCCGCTGTGGGAGCGGGCTTGTCCCGCGATGGGGCCGGCAGCCTCCCAACAGATGGAAGCAATGACCACCACCCTCCCCCTCGTCCTCGCCGGCCCCGTGCTGCGCCGCCTGGAACCGCAACGCCTGGCCATCTGGCTGGTCGGCTCGCGCCCGCTGAACCCTCGATTCGTGCTGGACGGCGCGCAGGTCAGTACCCACCTGGAGTGTCGGGTCGTTCCGATCGGCCAGCATGCCTTCGTCCATCTGCTGGAAGTGCACATCGACCAGGCACTGCCCGAGGACGTCGCGCTGGGCTACGACCTGCACCTGGACAATGGCCAGGGCATCGCCGACTGGGCACCGCACCTGCTCTACCCAGGTGCCTGCCGCCCGAGCTTCGTTCTGCGCAAACGTATCGATCCGTTGCTGCACGGCTCGTGCCGCAAACCCCATCACCCCGCCGCCGACGGCCTGCTCTGCGCCGACCGCCTGCTGCTCGACAATCCCCCTCCCGAACAACGCCCGGCACTGCTGATGATGACCGGCGACCAGGTCTATGCAGACGATGTCGCCGGCCCCACGCTCAAGGCCATCCACGGGTTGATCGAACGCCTGAAGCTATTCGACGAGCCCCTCGACGGCGCGCTGGTCGACAGCAGCCAGGCGCTCTATCGTCACCCCGCCTGCTACTACCATCGCGCCGACCTGCTGCCCGCCCAGCAGGGCAATGAGCCGCTGCGCCAACGCTTCTTCCGGGGCAAGCGCAAGCCGATCTTCTCGTCGAGCAATGCCGACAACCACCTGGTGACCTTTGCCGAGGTCATGGCCATGTACCTGCTGGTCTGGTCGCCCACGCCCTGGACACTGGTGGAGCTGGAGGCGCCCGAGGGGCTCACTGCCGCGCGCCAGCAGCGCTATCAGAACGAACTGCCGCTGATCGAGGCCTTCCGCGACGGTCTGGGTCAAGTGGCGCGCGCCATGGCCCACCTGCCCTGCCTGATGATCTTCGACGACCACGACATCACCGATGACTGGAACCTGTCGGCGCAATGGGAACATACCGCCTATGGCCACCCCTTCTCGCGCCGGATCATCGGCAACGCCCTGCTCGGCTACCTGCTGTGCCAAGGCTGGGGCAATGACCCCGAGGGCTGTACGACGCTGGTCGAAGGGTTGCAGGCCCTGACTGCAAATGCACCGCAGGGCGCATTGGACGGTGAGGCCCTGGATACACTGATCGGCGACCTGCTGCGTTTCCAGGGCTGGCAGTACGACCTGCCCAGCAACCCACCGTTGCGCGTGCTGGACACCCGCACCCGGCGCTGGCGCAGCGAAAGCAAGCTGGGCAAACCGTCCGGGCTGCTCGACTGGGAGGCGCTGTGCGAACTGCAGCAGGCCCTGCTCGATCATCCATCGGCAATCATCGTGTCACCGGCGCCGATTTTCGGGGTCAAGCTGATCGAGACGGTGCAGCGGGTGTTCACTGCGCTGGGCTACCCGCTGCTGGTGGACGCCGAGAACTGGATGGCCCATCGCGGCTCCGCGCAGGTGATCCTGAATATCTTCCGTCATTCCCGCACGCCAGGGCACTACGTGATCCTGTCCGGGGATGTGCATTATTCATTCGTCTACGAGGTGCTGATCCGCCACCGCCAACGCAGCCCACACCTGTGGCAGGTCACCAGCAGCGGGATCAAGAACACCTTTCCAGTGCGCCTGCTGGATGTGCTCGACCGCCTGAACCGCTGGCTGTACTCACCACGCTCGCCACTCAACTGGTTCACAAAGCGTCGATCGATGGAGGTGGTGCCACGCGTGCCAAGCCGAAGCAAGGCCGGGGAGCGGCTGTGGAATGGCGCGGGCCTGGGGCAGGTATTCTTCGACGAGCAGGGGCGGCCGGTGCGGGTTGTCCAGCTGAGTGCCGAAGGAGGTGAAGCGACGGAGTTCGTGCACAGCCATGAGGTGGAGCGCTAGCGGATACAGGGCGCCGTTGGCGCCGAGTCAGGAACGCTCCAGCGCACTCACCAGGTCACGAAACGCTTCGCGGTTGGAATCGTTCAGCCCCATGAGGATCTTGTGCGCTTCCAGCACCTTGGAGCGCACCACTTCTTCGTTCTGATCCTGCGATGGCAAGTCGCTCAGGCAATCCGGGCATGGCAGCGGACGGTCGACGATGTTGAATACCTGGTCGAACCCCATCGACTGCAGCAACCGGGAAATGTCCGGATTGGTGGTGACCACGGTCGGCAGCAGGCCAACCTTCTGCCGCGACAGGATCGACAACTTGGCCAGCAGGCCCAGGGTGGTGCTGTCGATGCTCTCGGTTTCGGTCAGGTCGATGACGATGGCCGAGAAGTTCAGTGCGGTGAAGATCTTCTCGATCGTCGCATCCAGCGCCGAACACAGGGTCAGGCGCACTTCACCGACGAATTTCAGTACGAAGGTACCGCTCTGCTCGGCGAACTGGATTCTACCGGTACTCATTGAAGGTTCCTGCTCAACACCAATAGGGCGATATCATCCGGCATCTCCCCAAGCGTAGCCAATCCGAATCGTTGGCGCAGCCCGTCCAGGCTGCCCCCCGCGGTCTTGACGATTTCCGGCAAGGCCGCTTCCTTATCTTTGAGTGTATCCCCGGGCAAAAGGTCCAGAATGCCGTCGGACATGAGCGTGAGGCTGAAGCGCGGCGGCAGCTCGAGCACATGGTCCTGGTAGGTGGCTTCATCGAACAGCCCCACCGGCAGGCCACGGCCTTCCAGGTAGCGGGCCTGGCCCGGGGTGTAGAGCACCGGCAGCGGCAGATGGCCGCCGACGCTGTAGGTCATCAGGCCGGTCTCCTCGTCGATCACCCCGCCGACCATGGTCACATGCTTGCCCAGCTTGCAGTTGATCAGGCCACGATTGATGTGCGCCAACACCTGCGACGGCTTGAACTCGCGCATCTTGCCGTTGCGCTTGAACTCGAACAGCAGGCGGGTGGTCATGAACTTGAGCAGCACGGTGACGAATGCCGAGGACGCCCCATGGCCGGATACGTCGGCCAGGTAGAAGGCGATGCGGCGCTCGTCGACGCGGAAATAATCGGTGAAATCGCCGGAGAGGTAGAGCGAGGGAATGATCTGGTGGTCGAACGACAGGTCGCCCGCGGTCCACGGCTTTTCCGGCAGCATGTTCATCTGCACCTGGCGGCCGGCGGTCTGGTCTTCCTGCAACAGGTGCAGACTGGCCTCCAGCTCCCGGTTGGCAGCTTCGAGCTTGTCGCGGTAGCGCTGGTTTTCGAGCACCAGGCGCGAACGGTCGAGCGCACGGCGCACCGAGTGCTCGAGCACGGCAAGGTCTTCCAACGGCTTGATCAGGTAGTCGGCCGCGCCCAGGCGCAAGGCCTCGACCGCATCGCTCATGACGCCGGCACCGGACACCACGATCACGGGCAACTGCGGAGCGTGCTCGGTGATCCGGCGGATCAGTTCGAGGCCGCCCATCTGCGGCATGCGCAGATCGCAGATCACGAGGTCGGGCTGGTGTTCTTCGAAGACCTGGAGCCCCTGCTGGCCATTACCGGCCTGGAGGACGCTGAAGCCACTGTCTTCCAGATAGGCGGCGAGGCTTGCACGAACCACGTCGTCGTCATCGATGATCAGCAGCGTTGCACTGGTTTTCTGCATGTGGGCGAACGGCGCCGATTGGTTGGCGTAGCGGGCATCGGCAAGGGCGACGGACGGCTACTGGAATACTCTGTGACCACTTCTCTTTGAGGTGTAGGACAAGAAAACCTGTCCAGCAAATCGCAGTGGTGCCCTGTAAGGCGCAGACGGTACTCCCATCCGCGGGGCGTTTCAAGCATACGAGGGTCGAGTTCGCTGTGCTAATCACCAGCGGTTATTTGGCGGGGCCGTTTGGCGTACGGTTGGGCATAGAAAAGCCCTTGAGCGGCCAGACAATTACAGGATGTAAATGCCTGGAGCCACTCGAGGGCAAGTCTTGAGAGGATCAGGGTTCAGCGACGACCGATGTTCGACGACACACTCCACAGGTCGACACCACCATCGGTGGCATGATGGTCGATGGCGGCCAGTTCGTCGGCGGTGAACTGCAGATTGCCCACCGCATCGAGGGAGTCGTCGAGTTGCGCCAGTGTGCGAGCGCCGATCAGCGTCGAGGACACCCGCGAGTCACGCAGCACCCAGGCAATCGCCATCTGCGCCAGGGTCTGGCCGCGGGCCTGGGCGATATCATTGAGGCTGCGGATGCGCGCCAGGTTGTCATCGCCGCGCATGCGCGAGGGCAGCGAACCGCCACGGGTGGCGCGCGATTCACTCGGCACGCCCTGCAGATACTTGTCGGTGAGCATGCCCTGGGCCAACGGCGAGAAGGCGATGCAACCCACGCCCAGATCGTCGAGCGTGCCGAGCAACCCCTGCGATCATGTCCTGGGCACGGTTGCACCGAAGCGGATACCGGCATCGAAGCCTTCGGCAACGATGTCGAGCATGCGGTCGTCCATCACCAGGTCGAGGTGCACCTGGGGAAAGCGCGACAAAAACTGATCAAGCACCGGCAGGATCAGCAGGCGCCCGGCGTCATGGGGAATGTTCAGACGCAGGCGGCCGACTGGCGCCTTGCGGTAGTCTTCGAGGGTATTGAGGCCGTGGCCGATGGCCTCGAAGCTTTGGGCCAGGGACTGCATGAGATCGCTGCCGGCGGCCGTCAGTGCCACCGAAGGTTGGTACGATTGAGCAGGCGGACTTCGAGGCGATCTTCGAGCTTCTTCATCGTGTGGCTCAACGCCGAGGCGGTCAGCCCGAGTTCGTTGCCGGCATCGACGAAACTGCCGCGGCGAGCAATGGTGAAGAACACGTTCAGGTCCGCCAGATCGGAGCGCTTGAATGCCGCCATGGGGCCAGCCACCCTTGAGAATGAGAACGACCGCCATTGTGCCGCCAATCGGAGAGAAGCTGAACGCACCAGGCGTGAAAAGGATTCAGTGCCCCAATGCCCCATTCTCACATTGCGCCAAAACGAAGAAGGCGACCCTTGCGGTCGCCTTCTTCTGTTCGCCTGACTCAGAAGTCGTCTTCGACTTCGCCGTCCTTGACCTTGAACTCGCGGTTCTGCAGGTAGGCGTTGCGGATGAAAATGTACTTGTCGCCCTGCATCAGCTTCTCTGCCGACAGCAGGCTGGCGCGGGTATCGATCACGTTCAGGGCGAAGATCGAGTTGCGGGTCGGTACATGATCGATATAGCGGTAGGGTTCGGTGAAGGAGTCCGGGTACTTGGACAGGCCGTCACGCACCGTGCTTGGCCCAAGCAGCGGAATGACCACGTATGGCCCGCTGGGCACGCCCCAGTAGCCAAGGGTCTGGCCGAAATCTTCGTCGTTGCGCTGCAGTCCCATGCGGGTGCCGACGTCGATGAAGCCACCCAGGCCGAATGTGGTGTTGACGATCAGCCGCGCCGTGTCGATGCCTGCGGCGCGAGGCTTGAGCTGCAGGACATTGTTGACCAGGTTGCCGACGTCGCCCAGGTTCAGGAAGACATTGTGAATGCCGTCCTCGAGGAACTGCGGGGTGACGGCCTGATAGCCCTGGGCCAACGGCTTGAGGGCGTAGGTATCAATGGTGTCGTTGAACCTGAAGATCGGTCGATTGACCACTTCCCAAGGATCTTCCTCGGTCGCCGCCTGAGTGGCGGCCACAGGCGCCAGCAACAGGCTGGCACAGACACAGGCCTGGGTGATTCGCTCGATCACACCGGCACCGATCCTCTGCATAGATGTTTCTCCATCGGATTTCACGGTGGCAGCCGCCTGAAGGCGGTGCTGGATAGTGCGCCAGTATAAAGGCAATCTGGCAGGCAGCCAGCATTACACACCTTTGTTCAACATTTTGTGAACAAGAGTTTCATCTTCCAACTGTCATCCGACCGTCATGAAGGGCGTTTAGCCTGCGGTGTATTTCAGGGATGTTGCCATGCACGAAGCACCTGCCCTCACTGCTGTGCTGTTCGGCCTGCGCGGCTGCCTGGTCCAGACCGCGAACGGCAGCCCCCTGCCCGCCCCTGGCGCCCTGGACACCCTAGAACAGCTGCGGCGCCAGCAAGTACCCTGCATCTGGCTGGACGATCTGCACAACCATCAAGGCGAGCGTCTGGCCAGCGTGCTCCCGGACTGGCTGCCCGGCCAGGTCGCCAACGGTTCGCCATGGCCTTCACCGAATGCCTGCTGGCATGCCTTGATGTCATTGAACAGTGATCGCCTCGACGGCTGCGTACTGGTCAGTGGCGAGCCGCGCCTGTTGCAGTCGGGCCTGAACGCCGGATTGTGGACGGTCGGCCTCGCCGCCTGCAGCCCGTCGTGCGACCAGGCATCGAATCTGTGGCAAGCCATGAGCGTACAGGAGCAGGAGTTGGCCCGCGGCAAAGCCACCCTCGAGCTGTTCGGCCTGGGCGTGCATTCGGTGATCGACCACCTGGAATCACTGGAAACCTGCCTCGCGGACATCGCTCAGCGGCGGCGCAAGGGTGAAAAACCCTGACACAGCGTCGTTGATGCCGGTCATGCAAAGCGCCGGCAAGTGGATTACGCTTGAAGTCAGGCCAGAACCTTTGCCGCTTCGCCGAGGTCCATGGCTTGCCAAGTCATTGATGGAGAACAGCCAATGCCCGCCCGCGAATTGCAAGAGCGCCTCAACAGCCTGCGCGAGCAACTGGATCGAAACGTACCGCTGTCGGAAGAAGAACTCGCCAGCCTGCATGAAGAAGCGCGACAGATCGAAGCGCAACTGAAACTCGAAGAGGCCACGCCAGACAACAACCTGGTCGATGGCGTGAACCTGGCCATCGAGCGCTTCGAAGCCGATCACCCGGACCTCACGGCGACGCTGCGCAGCATTGCCAACTCGCTGCACAGCATGGGGATCTGATTTCACCACCCGGCGCCGCCCTGCAGTCAGCGCAAGCTCTGCAGGAGCGGCCTCGCGCTGGTTGGGGCGCCAGGCATTGACCTTACTGCCGCACCAACCGCCCGTTGCGCGCACTGATCGGCCCGTTGCTGCGGTACGGGTTGATGTCCAACCCACCCCGGCGCACATAACGCGCATACACCGTCAGATGCTCAGGCTTCAGCAGGCGCAACAGGTCCAGGTAGATCCGCTCGACGCACTGCTCATGGAAGTCGGCATGCTGGCGGAAGCTCACCAGATAGGTCAGCAGGCTGGCATGATCCAGCGCGCTGCCCTTGTACTCGACCACCACACTCCCCCAGTCAGGCTGGCCGGTGACTGGGCAGTTGGACTTGAGCAGGTGGCTGTGCAGCGTTTCTTCGACGATACGCTCCGAGTTGCAGCTCAGCAGCTCAGGCTGGGGTTGCTCGTAGTTGCTGATGCTCACATCCAGCGCATCGATGCACTGGCCCGGCAAGGCCACCACCCCCTGCTGCTCGACTTCACCCAGCGTTCGAACCTGAACACTCACAGGCTTGCCTGCCGCAGCGGACAGGTCCTTCTCCAGGCACGCCTGCAGCTCGCCGATCGATGCGAACACCGTCTGGTTCAACGAGTTGAGGTAGAGCTTGAACGACTTGGACTCGATGATGTTCGGCGAGTCGGCCGGGATGGCGAACTCGCCGATGGCCACCACCGGTTTGCCGGAGGGCAGCAACCACGACAGTTCGAAGCAGTTCCAGTAGTCCACGCCCTGCCACGGCAGGGTCTGCGCGGTCACGCCCAGCTCGGCCCATTTGGCCGTGCGTGGGATCGGAAACAGCAGCGACGGAGTGTAGGTGGCGATGTATTCGCTGGACTTGCCCAGCGGGGAGTGTTCGGCGGCGGGATGCATGTATCTGACCTGAAAGCGCGGGAATGGCGCCATTCTACCGGTTTTGCAGCCCGCCTTGGGGATGAAGTCACTCGATGGTCAACTGACCGACCATGCCCGCCTGATAGTGGCCCGGCACATTGCAGGCGAACTCGATGGGTGTCGACTTGCGGAAGGTCCAGGTCAGCTCGGCGCGCTGCCCGGGCTGGACCAGCACAGTGTTGCCCTGATCATGCCCGTTGCCGCCATGGCCCATCTGGCTATGGTCCATCCCGGCCATGTTGCCATGGTCCATGCCCGCCATGGCCGCCATCTCCTTCTGGTGCTCGACGTGCATGGCCTTGTCACCCAGGTTGAACTCATGAGCCAGCTTGCCTTCGTTGATCACCACGAAGCGCACCGTCTCGCCGGCTTTGACCTGCAGGCTCTTGGGCTCGAAGGCGATATCCTTGAGCACCACATCGACGGTACGGGTGGCCTTGGAGGCCGGCGCCGGTTCGCCGAAGCCGAAGGTCTTGGCGCCATCGGCGAAGACCGGCAGGCTGGCCACGGCGAGGGTAGCGGCGAGAATCAAATGTTTCATTGCAACTCCGGTTTGTGCGCTAGAGATAGAGCCACTCTAGAGCCATAGGACTGGCGGCTGGCTGACAGGCAGATTACAAGTTTGTCAGCTTGGGCGCGCTTGCCGATCGTCACGTATCATTTGAGCCAATGCTGCGGCACGACACTCCGGGCTGTTCTATGAAAACTGGAGTGCTCGTGCGTTTACCTTTTTGACAGTGGACAGTGCATGAAACTGCTGATCGTCGAAGACCAGGCCAAGACCGGCCAATACCTGCGCCAGGGCCTGAGCGAAGCCGGTTTTGCCACGGAGCTGGCCGGCGACGGCGAAACGGGTCAATTCCTCGCGCTCACCGGCGACCACGACCTGCTGATCCTGGATGTCATGCTGCCGGGCCGGGATGGCTGGCAGATCCTCCAGGCGGTGCGCCAGGCCGGGCTGGACACGCCGGTATTGTTCCTGACAGCGCGTGACGCTGTCGAAGACCGCGTCCATGGCCTGGAGCTGGGTGCCGACGATTATCTGGTCAAACCCTTTGCCTTCTCCGAACTGCTGGCCCGGGTACGTAGCCTGCTGCGCCGCGGTGCCAGCTCCTCCCAGGACACCACCCTGGCCCTGGCCGACCTGCGCCTGGACCTGATCCGTCGCCGCGCCGAGCGCGCCGGCAGCCGCATCGACCTGACCGCCAAGGAATTCGCCCTGCTCGAGTTGCTGCTGCGGCGCCAGGGCGAGGTGCTGCCCAAATCGCTGATCGCTTCGCAGGTGTGGGACATGAATTTCGACAGCGACACCAACGTGATCGAAGTTGCGATCCGTCGCCTGCGCCTGAAGATCGACGACAACCACGCCAACAAGCTGATCCATACCGTGCGTGGCATGGGCTACGTGCTCGAGGAGCGCCACGACTGATGCCCCGACTCTCCCTCGGCGGGCGCCTGGCCCTGCTGTTCGCGGCCTGCACCGCCGCCGTTTCGCTGAGCGCCGGGTTGCTGTTCAGCCATGCCAGTGAGCGCCACTTCGTCGAGCTCGACCAGCAGTTGCTCAGCGCTCGCCTCTCGCAATTGCGTGCGCACCTGGCCGATGTCGACTCCCGCGCAGCCTTGGACGACCACCTGCCGACGCTGCGCAGCGAGCTCAGCCACCAGTCGGACCTGGCCCTACGCATTCGCGGCAACGACGGTACGCTGTGGTTCGACAGCCGCGAAGGCTTGCCGCAAGAGCCCCGCCAGCCGGGCCTGGCCACCCTGCACAGTGACGGCATGGACTACCGCAGCCTGTGCCAGGCCTTGCCAAACGCTCAGATCACCTTGTTTCTCGACATCACCCACCATCAGCACTTTCTGCAACGCATGCAGCAGCTGATCTGGCTGACCGTCGGGCTCTGCGCGCTGGCCACAGCCCTCCTCGGCGCCTGGGCTGCACGCCGAGGCTTGCGACCGTTGCGCCAGATGGGCGCGGTGGCCGCCAGCGTCAATGCGCGCTCGCTCACCACTCGCCTGCCAGTGGCGCAACTGCCTGAAGAACTCGCCGAGCTCGGCCAGACCGTCAACGCCATGCTGCAACGCCTGGATGATGCCTTTCAGCGCCTCTCGGCGTTTTCCGCCGACATCGCCCATGAGCTGCGCACGCCGCTGTCAAATCTGCTGACCCACACCCAGGTCACCCTCACCCGCCCCCGCAGCCTGGAGGAATACCGCGAAGCCCTTCACGGCAACCTCGAAGAACTGCAGCACATGGCGCAGATGGTCAACGACATGCTGTTCCTGGCCAAGGCCGACCACGGTCTGCTGATGCCCAGCCGACAGGCCCTGGACCTGGCGACCGAGACCGACGCACTGCTGGAGTACTACGCGCCACTGGCCGAGGATGCCGGCATCACCCTGCTGCGCCGCGGCGAAGCGCAAACAGCGGGCGACCGGCACATGCTGCGCCGAGCCCTGTCCAACCTGCTGGACAACGCGCTGCGCTTCACCCCGCCTGGTGGGACCATCGAGGTGACGCTGTCACCGGGATTGCACATAGAGATCGCCAATACCGGCCCCGCGATAGCAGCGCAGGCGCTGCCGCGCCTGTTCGACCGCTTCTATCGGGAGGATCCGATGCGCCATGAAGGAAGCAGCGAGCATGCCGGGCTGGGACTTGCGATCACCCGATCCATCGTACTGGCCCATGGCGGGGGGATTCAGGCTCGCTGTGAAGGGGGATGGACACGCTTCGTGATCGACCTGCCCCAGACAGGGTGAGGCAGGCTGGCGTGGGCCACACGTCACTCGTAGCGCAATGCCATTGCAGGCTCGATCTGCGACGCGCGATAGGCCGGATACAACGTGGCCAGGAAGCTCATCACCAAGCCCGCGATACAGATGATCGCGACATCGCCCCACTGCAACTGCGACGGCAGGCTGCTGATGAAGTACATGTCGGAGGTGAAGATATGCTGGCCGCTGGTGCGTTCCAGCCAACCGACGATGGCGCTGACGTTGAGCGCACCGATCACGCCCAACACCCCGCCGATCAGGGTGCCGACGATACCGATCAGGCTGCCCTGGACCATGAAGGTGCCCATGATCTGCGCCGGCGTCGCCCCGATGGTGCGCAGAATCGCGATGTCGGCGCCCTTGTCGTTCACCACCATCACCAGAGTGGCGATGATGTTGAACGCTGCCACGGCAATGATCATCAGCAGCAGCAGTCCGATCATGGTCTTTTCCATCTTCATCGCACTGAACAGGCTGCCCTGGGTGTGCGACCAGTCATCGGCGCGGTAGGCATCGCCCAGGCCCGAAGCGATCGCCTTGGACACCTGCGGTGCAGCGTACAGGTCGTGCAGCTTCAGGCGTACGCCCTGCACCTGGCCCGGCGCCCAGCGTTGCATCTCGCCGGCGTCGGCCATATGGATGTAGGCCTGCGAACCATCCAGCTCGGCACCGACCTTGAAGATGCCGACCACGGTCAGGCGCTGCATGCGCGGGGTGATACCACCAGGCGCACTGCTCACCTCCGGGACGATCAGGGTGACCTTGTCGCCGGTGTTCAGACGAAAGCGACGGGCCGTCAGTTCCCCGAGCACCACGCCATACTCACCCGGCTGCAGGGCTTGCAAGGCCCCCTGGACGATATGCTGGCCGACGATGGAGACCTTGCCCTCCTGCGCCGGGTCGATACCGCTGACCTGGATCGGCTGCATCGCGCCCTTGTAGGAGAGCATGCCTTCCATTTCCGTCAGAGGCGCCGCGGCGATAACCGCCGGATTCTTCAGCGCGGTTTCGGCAACACTTTGCCAGTTATCCAGCGGCTGTACGCCAAGGATGCTGGCATGGGGCACCAGCCCCAGCACGCGCGAGCTCATCTCACGCTGGAAACCGTTCATCACCGACAACACCACGATCATCGCCAGCACGCCCAGGGAAAGGCCGATCATCGAGGTCATGGAGATGAACGAGATGAAGTGATTGCGGCGCTTGGCACGGGTGTAGCGGGCACCGATGAACAAGGGCAAGGGTCTGAACATGTACGCGAACACCCAGTTGAACAGTAGATTGGGGCCGCGCAGGCAGCCCCATGCAATCAGATCGAGACCAGACGACCGTCTTCCAGGCTCAGCACACGGTCCATCTTGCGTGCCAGGCTCAGGTCGTGGGTCACCACCAGGAACGCCGTGCGCGACGCCGTCGACAGTTCCTGCATCAGTTCCTGGATCCCCAGGGCGGTGTGGTGGTCGAGGTTGCCGGTGGGTTCGTCGAGCATCACCAGGCCCGGCTGGTTGACCAGCGCACGGGCAATCGCCACGCGCTGGCGCTCACCGCCGGACAGCTCGGCAGGTTTGTGATTCAGTCGATGGCCAAGGCCTACACGCTTGAGCAGCGCCTCAGCCCGCTGACGTGCTTCCGGGATGGGTGTACGACCGATCAGCAGCGGCATGCAGACGTTTTCCAGTGCCGTGAATTCTGCCAGCAGGTGGTGGAACTGATAGACGAAACCCAGGGCGCGGTTGCGCAGCAAGCCGCGATCACGCTCGCCAAGCGCCGAAAGTTCTTCCCCGGCCAGCCAGACGCTGCCTTGGGTTGGCGTATCGAGGCCGCCCAGCAGGTTGAGCAGCGTGCTCTTGCCAGAGCCGGAGCTACCGACGATGGCCACCCGCTCACCCGGGTGCAGTTCCAGGCTCAGGCCCGACAACACCTGCACCGACTCCGGGCCCTCGTCATAGGACTTGCCCAGGTTGCGGCAACTCAGTACGGCTTTATCACTCATGCGCGACTCACTCATAACGTAGCGCCTCTGCAGGCTGGGTGCGCGCTGCACGCCAGGCCGGATACAGGGTGGCGAGGAAACTCAGGACCAGCGCCGCACCGCAGACCATCCACACGTCCTGGGCGATGATCTGCGACGGCAGGTAATCGATGAAGTACACATCGGCATTGAGGAACTTGTGCCCGATCAGGGTCTCGACGCCAGCGATCGCCGCACTGACGTTGAGCGCGGCGATGATCCCGACCACCGCGCCGATCAGTGTGCCGACCACGCCGATCACCGTGCCCTGGACCATGAAGATCGCCATGATCTGCCGGGGCGTGGCGCCAAGCGTACGCAGGATGGCAATGTCGCCACGCTTGTCATTGACCACCATCACCAGGGTGGAAATGATGTTGAACGCCGCCACCGCGACGATCAGCAGCAGGAGCAGGCCGATGATCGACTTCTCCATGCGAATCGCCTGGTACAGGTTGCCCTGGGTGCGGGTCCAGTCGCGGGCGTAGTACTGGTGCTCGCCCAGCTGCTGGACGATGCTCCAGGCCTCGCGCGGCGCCTTGAACAGGTCATCGAACTTCAGGCGCAGGCCTTGCACCTGGTCGGCCTTCCAGCGGTGCAGGCGCGAAAGGTCGGAGAGGTTGGTCAGCCCCAGGTAGCCGTCGATCTCGCCGGCGCCGACATGGAAGGTGCCGACCACGGTAAAGCGCTTCATGCGCGGGAACATCCCGGCCGGGGTGATGCTCACCTCGGGCGCGACGAACGTGACCTTGTCGCCGACCTTCACACCCAGCTTGGTGGCGGCCTTGTCACCGATGAGGATGCCCCATTCGCCGGGCGCCAACTGGTCGAGGCTGCCCTGCTGCAGGAAGTTGTCGATGATCGACACCTCACGCTCGCGATCCGGCTGGATGCCGTTGAGCAGCATCTTCTGCACCTTGCCGTCATGGGTGAGCAGCCCCTGCATCTGCGTGAAGGGCGCGACCGCCTGCACGTGCGGATTCTGCTTTACTTGTTGAGCAAGGGCCTGCCAGTCGCCGATGGGCTGGTCGCCCTCGATGGTGGCGTGGGGAACCATGCCAAGGACGCGGGTGCGCATCTCGTGATCGAAGCCATTCATCACCGACAGCACCACGATCATCACTACCACGCCCAGGGCAAGGCCGATCATCGAGGTCAGGGAAATGAACGAGACGAAATGGTTGCGTCGCTTGGCACGGGTGTAGCGCGTACCGATGAATACGAAGAGAGGTCTGAACATGTCGGGGCTTGTTCGGATGAAAGGGAACGTCCTGGTGGCGAGGCGCCTACGGCGGCTTTACACTCGGACCACCGCCGCAACCATGGGTTCGCCATGACGACATTAGACGAAGAAGATCGCCGGGAATACTACCGCATCGAAGACAGGATCGCACTGGAAATCAGCCCCCTGAGCGCAGCCGAAGCCCTTGAGCCAGAACTGTTGCAGGATGATTCACCGCTGTTCAACCTGCTCAGCGAGCTGCACCTGTCGGACTTCGAATCCCAGCACTTGCTGCGCCAGCTCAGCGACAAGGACCGTACCCTGGCTGCCTTCCTGCGCGCCCAGAACAAACGCCTCGACCTGCTCAGCGCGGTAGTCGCGCACACGCTGATCGGCGAGATCGGCCAGCCGCAGCGGGTGATCATCTCCGAAGGCGGTGTCGAGTTCGCCCAGGCGCAGCAGATCGCGCCCGGCACCCGGGTCAAGGTGAAGATGGTGCTGATGCCACGCGCCCACGGCCTGTTGCTGCGTGGCCGCGTCACCCACTGCGACCCGCGTCCCGAAGGCGATTTCGAGGTTGGCACCGAGTTCATCGACATGACCGATGCCCAGCGCCAGCTCCTGGCCCGCTACATCCTGCAGCGCCAGCAACAGCAGCGGCGTCAGCAGATCGAACAGAACAATCCGCAATCCTGAGCCTTTTCCCTTTTGACCTGAAGGAACGAACGTGACCCTGATCTACGGCCATCGCGGCGCCAAGGGCGAAGCGCCCGAGAATACCCTGACCAGCTTCCGCCAGTGCCTGTCGCACGGCGTCGACCGTTGCGAGCTGGACCTGCACCTGTCGGCCGACAACGAGCTGATGGTGATCCATGACCCGACCCTCAAGCGCACCACTGGGCGACGCGGCAAGGTCGTCGAACACTCGGCAGCGGACCTGGTCACCTACGACGCACGCAAGGGCGGCCCCGGACATGTGCAGCCCTGTCCTATTCCGCGCCTTGAAGAGCTGTTCGAGAAATGCGCCTTTGCCCACTGGCAGCTGGAGGTCAAGAGTGCTTCGCGCACCCGCGCGGCAAGCACGGTGCTGGCGATTCGCGAACTGGCCCAACAGTATGGCCTGCTCGACAAGGTGACCATCACCTCGAGCTCACGGGAAGTGCTGGGGGCAGCGCAGGAACTGGTGCCCGACATCGCGCGCGGGCTGGTTGCCGAGTACGCCTGGCTCGACCCGCTGAAAGTCGCACAGAACTATGCCTGCGAGATGCTCGCGCTGAACTGGACACTGTGCACCCCCGAACGCCTGCTCAAGGCGCAGAAGCAGGGTTTGCATGTGTCGGTGTGGACGGTCAACGAGCCGGCGCTGATGCGCCGACTCGCCGATTTTGGCGTGGACAGCCTGATTACAGACTTTCCCGGTTTGGCCAAGACCACCCTCGGGTAGGGCTGAAATCGGTCTCCCCGACCGGCTCAGGCCACCGGCCGGAGCCGCTCAAAAAAGCCGGTTCAGACCGTCGTAGGCAGCTACCCGATAGGCTTCGGCCATGGTCGGGTAGTTGAAGGTGGTGTTGACGAAGTACTTGAGATTGTTCAGCTCACCCGGCTGGTTCATGATCGCCTGGCCGATGTGGACAATCTCCGAAGCCTGGTAACCGAAGCAGTGCACGCCAAGGATTTCCAGGGTTTCGCGGTGGAACAGGATCTTCAGCATGCCCTGCGGCTCGCCGGCGATCTGCGCACGCGCCATGCTCTTGAAGAACGCCTTGCCCACTTCGTATGGCACCTTGGCCTGGGTCAGCTCCTGCTCGTTCTTGCCGATCGAGCTGATCTCCGGAATGGTGTAGATGCCGGTCGGCACGTCGTTGACGAAGCGCCAGCTGCCGTTGTCGACGATGCTGCCGGCCGCCGAACGGCCCTGGTCGTGGGCGGCGCTGGCCAGGCTCGGCCAACCGATCACGTCACCGGCACCGTAGATGTTCGGCACACTGGTGCTGTAGTTCTCGTCGACCTCGATCTGGCCGCGGCTGTTGACCTTGATGCCGATGTTCTCAAGGCCCAGCTTGTCGGTGTTGCCGGTACGGCCGTTGCACCACAGCAAGGCGTCGGCCTTGATCTTCTTGCCCGACTTCAGGTGCAGGATCACCCCGTTGTCCAGGCCCTCGACACGCTCGTACTCCTCGTTATGGCGTACGGTGATGTTGTTGTTGCTGAAGTGGTAGCTCAGCGCCTGGGAGATTTCCGAATCCAGGAAGCTCAGCAGTTGACCACGGTTGTCGACCAATTCGACCAGCACACCCAGGCCACTGAAGATCGAGGCGTATTCGCAACCGATCACCCCGGCACCGTAGACGATCAGCTTGCGCGGCGTGTGGCTCAGGCTGAGGATGGTGTCGCTGTCATAGACGCGCGGGTGGTGGAAGTCGATGTCGGCCGGGCGATAAGGGCGCGAGCCGGTGGCGATGATGATGTGCTTGGCGTTGAGCTTCTCGACCACACCGTTGGGGCAGACCACTTCGACGGTCTGCTCGTCGGCGAAGCTGCCAGTGCCGACGAACACGTCGACGCGGTTGCGCGCGTAGTAGCCGGTGCGCGAGGCAACCTGCTTGGAAATCACCTTCTCGGCGCTCTTGAGCACGTCGGGGAAGGAGAACCAACGCGGCTCACCAATAGCGCGGAACATCGGGTTGGTGTTGAACTGCATGATCTGCCGCACCGAGTGACGCAGTGCCTTGGACGGGATGGTGCCCAGGTGGGTGCAGTTGCCGCCGACCTGGCGACGGCTGTCGACCATTGCGACCTTGCGCCCCGCTTTGGCGGCGTTCATTGCCGCGCCTTCTCCGGCCGGGCCGGAACCCAGCACCACTACGTCGTAGTTGTAGACAGCCATGCGTACTCCTTCAGAACTGGCCCGCCGGCCGGCTGGCCGCGGGGCTCATCATGCCGCCGGGGCGCCATGAAAAAATTCGGGTGCAGTCTAATCAAGCGTGAACGCCGCGCACATTAACCCTTGGTCGCGTCGTAGGCCATCTTTGCCTGCACTACATGTCATTTCGCCGTTTCCGTGGCCGCGATCATCCGTGCCCTGCCTTTCACCCGCCTTTCAACACCCGCTGGAAACCTGGCGTGGAACGGGAGACGAAACCACCCTCGACCCGGGTCACCAATACGGCAGCGATGCCGTGGGCCACAGCAAAATCCCAGCCGCGCTCGGGCCCGAGAATCAACAGCAGCGTCGAGTAACCGTCGGCGATCAGCGCCGAGCGGTCCAGCACGGTGACCGCAGCCAGATCGTGCACCACCGGACGCCCCAGGCGGGCATCGAAGGTGTGCGAATAGCGCCGGCCATTGTCCTCGAAATAGTTGCGGTAGTCACCCGAGGTCGACACCGACAGGCCATCGACGGCTATCACCTGGCGAGCGATCTGGCGATCCTCGCGCGGCAGCTCCAGTGCAATGCGCCAGGGGCTGCCATCAGGCTTGCGGCCTGCGGCCTGCAACTCGCCGGTGGCTTCGGCGACAAAGCTGTCGATACCCATCGCCCGCAGGCGCTCGGCGATCAGGTCGACGGCGTGACCGGCAGCGATGCTGTTGAAGTCCAACTCCAGCGCAACGTCCTTGCACAGACGCTCGCCGTCGATGTGCAGGTGACGATAACCTACGCGCTGACGGGCCAAAGCCAGGGCCTGGGGATCGGGCACCTGCTCCTGGCGGGCCTGCGGGCCGAAACCCCACAAGTTGAGCAGTGGCTCGACACTGAGGTCGAACGCCCCCTCGCTCACATCGGCCAGGTGCTGGCCGAAGGTGACCAGCTCGAGCATGCCCTGCGGGATGGTCAGGCATTGATTGGCCGGCAATCGGTTGAAACGGCTGACAACGGAGTCGTCACGGTAGGTGGAGTAATACGCGTCGATGCCATGCAGGATGGTTTCGACTGCCTCGCGCACCTGGCTCGGCGCCGGGCCGCCGGGGCTGCGAACATACTGGATGCTGTAGCTGCTGCCCATGGTCGGACCGCCAAGGCGCTCCAGCGTGGGTTGCTGGTCGCAGGCCGATAGCAGCATCAGGATAAGCAGGAAGGCTTTGCGCAAGATTCAGATTCTCGGTTGCCTGTGCCGCTTCTGTGGCGGGACGAACGTTTACCTTTGCCGGGCCGGCACAGACACAACATAAAAAAAACGGGAACCCGAAGGTTCCCGTTTTTTCATCGCCTTACAAGCCTATCAGCGTGGAAACGCTGGCGGGTTCACACCGGCCATTTCTTCCATCACTCGAACGACCTGGCAGCTGTAACCGAATTCGTTGTCGTACCAGACGTACAGGACAACACGGTTATCGTTGCAGATGGTCGCTTCGGCATCGACCACACCGGCGTGGCGCGAGCCGACGAAGTCGGTCGAAACCACTTCCTGGGAGCTGACGTAGTCGATCTGCTTGTGCAGTTCCGAGTGCATGGCGGTCTGGCGCAGGTACTCGTTGAGCTCTTCGCGGTTGGTGGCCTTTTCCAGGTTCAGGTTCAGGATGGCCATCGACACGTTCGGTGTCGGTACGCGAATGGCGTTGCCGGTCAGCTTGCCCTTGAGCACTGGCAGTGCCTTGGCAGCGGCAGTGGCGGCGCCGGTTTCGGTGATGACCATGTTCAGCGGCGCGGCACGACCGCGACGGCTGCCCTTGTGGAAGTTGTCGATCAGGTTCTGGTCGTTGGTGAACGAGTGAACGGTCTCGACGTGGCCGTTGACGATGCCGTACTGGTCGTTGATGGCCTTGAGCACCGGCACGATGGCGTTGGTGGTGCAGGACGCCGCGGAGATGATCTTGTCATCGGCGGCGATATCGCCATGGTTGATGCCGTGCACGATGTTCTTCAGCGCACCCTTGCCAGGAGCGGTGAGGATCACACGGGCAGCGCCCGGGCAGGCCAGGTGCTGGCCCAGGCCGTCGGCATCACGCCAGACGCCGGTGTTGTCGACGATCAGTGCGTTTTCGATGCCGTACTGGGTGTAGTCGACTTCGCTCGGGCTCTTGGCGTAGATGACCTGGATCAGGTTGCCGTTGGCGGTGATGGTGTTATTGGCTTCATCGATGGTGATGGTGCCATCGAACGGGCCGTGGACCGAATCGCGGCGCAGCAGGCTGGCACGCTTGACCAGGTCGTTCTCGGCGCCCTTGCGCACGACGATGGCACGCAGGCGCAGGCCGTCGCCGCCACCGGTCTTCTCGATCAGGATGCGCGCCAGCAGGCGGCCGATGCGGCCGAAGCCGTACAGGACGACATCGGTGCCCTTGCGCGCCGAAGCGTTCTGCTGGCCAACCACATCAGCCAGCTCTTCACGGACGAACTGCTCGGCAGTGCGACCGTTGCCTTCCTGCTTGAACTTGTTGGCCAGCTTGCCCAGGTCGACCGAGGCGGCGCCCAGTTTCAGCTCGCTCATGGCTTTGAGCAGGGGGAATGTCTCGTGTACGGACAGTTCGGTCTCGTCGGTCTGACGGTGACGTGCAAAGCGATGCGCTTTGAGGATCGAGATAACCGAACGGTTGATCAGGCTGCGGCCATAGATCGAGCTCACCACATTGTTGTTGCGGTAGAGCTGACCGATAAGCGGGATCATCGCTTCAGCCAGGGCTTCACGATCGATCCACTCACCAAGACACTGGTCGGGCTTCTGAGTCACGGGAACCTTCCACATGTAGGGACAGAAAAAAGGGGCTACATTATGACGCCCTGATGCGTATCGGGCAATGAGCGCCTGTCGCTACCCGCAAAGCCAGCCGCCATGGCCTTTCGAGCCTGACAGCGAGCAGCGTCGCCGGTACAATTGACCTCTTTGCCGCAACGCTTGGAGTCGGATCTTCCGTGTCAGTTCTGCGCCTTCCGCAACTGTCGGCCACGGCCGGCAAACAAACCTGGGGCAACCTGCCCGGTGCCGCCCTCAGTCTCGCCATCGCCGAGGCCGCCAGCAGCGCCGGGCGCTTCACCCTGCTGCTGACTGCCGACAGCCAGGCCGCCGACCGCCTGGAACAGGAGCTGCGTTTCTTCGCCCCGCAGCTCCCGGTGCTGCCGTTCCCCGACTGGGAAACCCTGCCCTACGACCTGTTCTCGCCGCACCAGGACATCATCTCCCAGCGCATTGCCAGCCTCTACCGACTGCCTGAGCTGGACCACGGCATTCTCGTGGTGCCGATCACCACCGCCCTGCACCGCCTGGCCCCGACCCGTTTCCTGCTGGGCAGCAGCCTGGTGCTGGACGTGGGCCAGAAGATCGACGTCGAGCAGATGCGCACCCGCCTGGAAGCCAGCGGCTACCGCTGCGTCGACACGGTCTACGAGCATGGTGAATTTGCCGTGCGCGGCGCGCTGATCGACCTGTTCCCCATGGGCAGCAAGGCGCCGTATCGCATCGACTTGTTCGACGACGAGATCGAGACCCTGCGCACCTTCGACCCGGAGACCCAGCGCTCGGTCGACAAGGTCGACTCGATCCGCCTGCTGCCGGCCCGCGAATTCCCTATGCACAAGGATGAGGTGACACGCTTCAAGGCCCGTTTCCGAGAGCGCTTCGACGTCGACTTCCGGCGCAGTGCGATCTTCCAGGACCTGACCAGCGGCATCATCCCGGCCGGCATCGAATACTATCTGCCACTGTTCTTCGAAGAGACCGCGACACTCTTCGACTACCTGCCGGCAGATACCCAGGTATTCTCCCTGCCCGGTGTCGAGCAGGCCGCCGAACACTTCTGGAACGACGTACGCGGGCGCTACGAAGAGCGCCGCGGCGACCTCAGCCGCCCCTTGCTGCCACCGGCCGAGCTGTTCATGCCGGTCGAGGACTGCTTCGCCCGCCTCAAGCAATGGCCGCGCGTGGTGGTCAGCGCCGACGAACTCGAGCCAGGCGCTGGCCGCGAGCGCTTCCCGGCCCGCGCCCTGCCCAACCTTGCCATCGAGGCCAAGGCCAACCAGCCGCTGGCTGAGTTGTCGAACTTCCTCGACCAGTTCCCCGGCCGCGTGCTGTTCACCGCCGAATCGGCAGGCCGCCGTGAGGTACTGCTGGAGCTGCTCGAACGCCTGAAGCTGCGCCCGCACACCGTCGAGGGCTGGGACGATTTCATCACTGGCAGCGAGCGCCTGGCGATCACCATCGCCCCGCTCGATGAAGGCCTGCTGCTGGATGACCCGAGCCTGGCCCTTGTGGCTGAAAGCCCGTTGTTCGGCCAGCGCGTGATGCAGCGCCGACGTCGCGACAAGCGCGGCGAAGCGGCCAACGACGCAGTGATCAAGAACCTCACCGAGCTGCGCGAAGGCGCCCCTGTGGTGCACATCGATCACGGCGTGGGCCGCTACCTGGGCCTGGCCACCCTGGAAATCGACGGCCAGGCCGCCGAGTTCCTCACCCTGGAATACGCCGAGGGCGCCAAGCTCTATGTGCCGGTGGCCAACCTGCACCTGATCGCCCGCTATACCGGCAGCGACGACGCCCTGGCGCCGCTGCACCGACTTGGCTCCGAAGCCTGGCAGAAGGCCAAGCGCAAGGCCGCCGAACAGGTGCGAGACGTGGCCGCCGAGCTGCTCGACATCTATGCCCGCCGTGCTGCGCGCAAGGGCTACGCCTTCGCCGACCCGGCCGCCGACTACGCCACCTTCAGCGCCGGCTTCCCGTTCGAGGAGACGCCCGACCAGCAGGCCGCCATCGAGGCCGTGCGCCTCGACATGCTTGCGGCCAAGCCCATGGACCGACTGGTCTGTGGCGATGTCGGCTTCGGCAAGACTGAAGTGGCCATGCGCGCAGCCTTCATCGCGGTGCACAGCGGTCGCCAGGTCGCGGTCCTGGTCCCCACCACCCTGCTCGCCCAGCAGCACTACAACAGCTTCCGCGATCGCTTTGCCGACTGGCCGGTGACGGTCGAAGTGATGAGCCGCTTCAAGTCCGCCAAGGAAGTGGCCGCCGCCGCCGCAGACCTTGCCGAAGGCAAGATCGACATCCTCATCGGCACCCACAAGCTGCTGCAGGACGACGTACGCTTCAAGGACCTGGGCCTGGCGATCATCGACGAAGAGCACCGTTTCGGCGTACGCCAGAAAGAACAGCTCAAGGCGCTGCGCAGCGAGGTGGACATCCTCACCCTCACCGCCACGCCAATCCCGCGCACCCTGAACATGGCCGTGGCCGGCATGCGCGACCTGTCGATCATCGCCACTCCGCCGGCGCGACGCCTGTCGGTGCGCACCTTCGTCATGGAGCAGAACAAGAGCACGGTCAAGGAAGCGCTGCTGCGTGAGTTGTTGCGTGGCGGTCAGGTCTATTACCTGCACAACGATGTGAAGACCATCGAGAAATGCGCCGCCGACCTCGCCGAACTGGTGCCCGAGGCCCGCATCGGCATTGGCCACGGGCAGATGCGCGAGCGCGAACTCGAACAGGTGATGAGCGATTTCTACCACAAGCGCTTCAACGTGCTGATCGCCTCGACCATCATCGAGACCGGCATCGACGTCCCTAGCGCCAACACCATCGTCATCGAACGTGCCGACAAGTTCGGCCTGGCCCAGTTGCACCAGCTGCGCGGCCGGGTCGGACGCAGCCACCACCAGGCCTACGCCTACCTGCTCACCCCGCCCCGCCAACAGATCAGCGGCGATGCCGAAAAGCGCCTGGAGGCGATCGCCAACACCCAGGACCTGGGCGCAGGCTTCGTGCTGGCCACCAACGACCTGGAGATCCGCGGCGCCGGCGAGTTGCTCGGCGAAGGCCAGAGCGGGCAGATCCAGGCAGTGGGTTTCACTCTCTACATGGAAATGCTCGAACGTGCGGTCAAGGCGATCCGCAAGGGCACCCAACCCAATCTCGAGCAACCACTGGGCGGCGGCCCGGAGATCAACCTGCGCTTGCCGGCGCTGATCCCCGAAGACTACCTGCCCGATGTGCACGCCCGCCTGATCCTGTACAAGCGCATCGCCTCGGCGGCCGACGAAGAAGGGCTCAAGGACCTGCAAGTGGAGATGATCGACCGCTTCGGCCTGCTGCCCGAGCCGACCAAGAACCTCATGCGCCTGACGCTGCTCAAGCTGCAGGCCGAGAAGCTTGGCATCAAGAAGGTCGATGCCGGCCCCAATGGCGGCAAGCTTGAGTTCGAGGCCGAAACACCGGTCGATCCGCTGACCCTGATCAAACTGATCCAGGGCCAGCCCAAGCGCTATAAGTTCGAAGGCGCGACCCAGTTCCGCTTCCTGGTGCCGATGGAACGCCCGGAAGAACGCTTCAATACCCTGGAGGCGCTGTTCGAGCGCCTGGCCCCACAGTCAAATTAAGGAAGCTCCATGCGCGCCATTCGTTGCCTGACCTTGTTGCTGACGCTCATCGCGCCAGTAACGGCCTTCGCCGAAGGCCCTTATCAGGTGGAAATCCTCCTCCTGCGGCAGAACGCCGTGCCTGCAGTGACCAGCCCGTTCGCCCCCGAAAACTGGAGCGCCGGCGCGCCGCGCCTGGCCAAGGACGCCGAGCGCCCGCTGGCACTGGCTGACGAAGCCACCCGCCTGCAAGCCACTGCCGACTACACTGTGCTGCTGCACAAGGCCTGGCAGCAGCAGGTGGGCAGCGAGCCCAGCCGCATTGCCGTGGGCGCAGGCGACGAGCAGTTCGGGCACTTCCCCATCGAGGGCAACCTGAGCATCGCCGAGGGCCGCTTCACGCGCATCGAGGCCAACTTCTGGGTCAACGAACTGGACGGCAACGGCAGCGTGCTGCGCAGCGAGCAATTCAAGCAAAGCAACAGCAATGTGAAGAACGGCCAGCTGACCTTCCTCGACGGCGGGCACCTGGCGCTGTTGATCAAGGTTGCACCGGCCGGGATGCGCAAGCTGCCGACACTGGATCCGGAAATGATGGAGCAGTGACACGTGAGTGACGTGCAGAAGCAGGTTGCGGAAAATCCAAGCTGGAAGCGCGAATTCGACGCCGGAGCCCTGCAGCGTGGTGAACGCTATGCCGAGCAAGGCAGGGTAGAGATCCTCTCCCACGGCGATGCGCGCATCGAGGCAACCTGCAGCGGCAGCGGCGACAGCCGTTATCGTCAACGGATCATCATCACCTTCACCTCCGCCGGACACTGCCATGTTCGCGGTCAGTGCACCTGCCCGGTCGGCGAGAACTGCAAGCACTGCGCCGCCGTGCTCTACACGCTCGCCCACCGCCATACGGCACAACCGGCGGCCAGCGATCACCTGCCCCATCACCTGCAACACTGGCTGCAGGGCCTTGAGCAACGCCCCAGCACCCACCAGCCTGGCGAAGACAAACGCGGACGCATGGTCTGCTACCAGCTCATGTTGCTGGGCGATCAGGGCTGCGCCCTGCGCGTTCGCAAGGGCACTCGCAGCGATGACGGCATACGCTACAGCCGGGTGCACTCGCTGTACGAACTGCTCTACGAGCCGCCCAAGTTCGTCAAGGAAGAAGATCTGCGCATCCTGCGCCAGTTGTCGGCACAGAACGCACCCTACGGCCAGGAGCGCGGCTACGTGCTCAAGGGCCAGGAAGGCGGCGAGCTACTGCAACGGGTGCTGGAAACCGGACGCCTGATGTTCATGGAAGAATTGCCGCTGCTGCGCCGCGGCCAGGAGCGCCAGGCGGAATTTCGCTGGGTGCGCCTGGACAGCGGCGAATACCGCGGCATGTGGTACAGCGCCGACAAACCGCTGCTTTGCGTCCTGCCGCTGGTGCCGTTGTTTTACTTCGATGTCATGACCAGAGAAGTCGGTACCGTCGCCCACAGTCTCGACCCGCACACCGCCATCCAGCTCTCGCTCGCACCCGATGTACCGGAACACCTGATCGTGCCACTCAGCCACAAACTCAACGCCCTGAACCACCGACTGCCAACCCCGACAACGGTGAAGCAGGAACTGCTCGACAACATCGAGCCCATCCCCCACCTGACCCTTGGCAGCCTCGAATTCAGCGCCTACATGCCCAAGACCGGACGCATGCAGCGCCAGATGCAACACCGCGCCGCGCTCTCGTTCGACTACGACGGGTTGCGCACCAGCGGCCCCGACGACAAGCCGCTGAGCCGCCTGGTAGACAGCACCAGCCAACGCATTCGCCGCCAGCCGCAGCATGAAAAACGCCTGCGCGACACCCTGCGCAAGCTCGGTTTCAAGCCTGCCACGCGCCAGAGCAAGGCCCTGCCCGACAGCGCCGGCGAGATGTTCCAACTGCCCGACGACGAAACCTGGCTGCGTTTTGCCCGCGAAGAGCTGCTGCGACTACGCGAGGCAGGCTGGAAGGTGGATGTCCACCGCGACTTCGCATTCAACCTCCACGACGTGGAAGACTGGTACGCCAACATTCAGGAAGCCCCCGGCCACGAATGGTTCGACCTGGAACTGGGCATCGTCGTCGACGGCCAGCGCCACAGCCTGCTGCCGATTGTCCTGCAGTTGCTGCGCAGCAGCCCCGAACTGCTGCGCCCCAGCGAACTTGCGCGGCGCGGCGACGATGAACACCTGTTGATCGACCTCAACCGCGGCCGCCTGGACAGTCCGGCCATGCGTGTCGCCTTGCCCTACGGGCGGATCAAGGCAGTCATGGGCACCCTCGGCGAGCTGTACCTGCACGAGGATGCCACCGGCCCGACGCTGCGCTTGGAACGCGCCGATGCCGCACGCCTTAACGATATCGAGCACCTGCCCCTGCAATGGGAAGGTGGCGAACAACTGCGTGACCTGGGTCGGCGCCTGCGCGATGCGCGTGACTTGGAGGTCGAGCCACCCAAGGGCCTGGCCGCGACCTTGCGCCCCTACCAGCAGCAGGGCCTGAACTGGCTGCAGGCCCTGCGCGAGATGGGCACCGGCGGCATCCTCGGCGACGACATGGGCCTGGGCAAGACCCTGCAGACCCTTGCCCACCTGCTGCTGGAAAAAGAAGCCGGGCGCCTGACCCATCCCGCCCTGGCAGTGATGCCCACCAGCCTTGTGCCCAACTGGCTGGACGAAGCCCAACGCTTCGCACCCGACCTGCGTGTCCTGGCCCTGCACGGCCCGGGCCGCACCCGGTTCTTCGGCGCACTGCACGAGTACGACCTGATCCTGACCACATATGCCCTGCTGCCACGCGACCTCGAGCAACTGCAGGCCCAAGCCTGGCACGTGCTGGTGCTGGACGAAGCACAGAACATCAAGAGCAGCACCAGCAAGGCCGCCCAGGCCGCCCGGGAGCTGCAGGCCAACCAGCGCCTGTGCCTGACCGGCACGCCCATGGAGAACAACCTGGGTGAGCTATGGTCGATCTTCCACTTCCTGATGCCCGGCTGGCTGGGCGATCAGAAACGTTTCAACCAGGATTACCGCACCCCCATCGAACGTCATGGCGACCGCGAGCGCCTGGCCCACCTGGCCAGCAGGGTCCGCCCTTTCCTGCTGCGCCGCAGCAAGGAGCAGGTGGCCCGCGAGCTGCCGGCCAAGAGCGAGATGGTTCACTGGGTGGACCTCAGCGATGCACAGCGTGACACCTACGAAACCGTGCGCGTGGCGATGGACAAGAAGGTGCGCGATGAAATCGCCCGTAACGGCGCCTCACGCAGCCAGATCGTCATCCTCGATGCCCTGCTCAAGCTTCGCCAGGTGTGCTGCGACCTGCGCCTGGTCAAGGGCGTGGAAGCCAAGGGCAATCAAGCCGACAAGGGCAAGCTGGGCAGCTTGATGGAAATGCTCGAGGAACTGCTCAGTGAAGGCCGCCGAGTGTTGCTGTTCTCCCAGTTCACCTCGATGCTCGCACTGATCGAACAGGAGCTGGAAAAGCGCGACATTCGCTACAGCCTGCTGACCGGCGACACCCGCGACCGCCGCGCGCCGGTTCAACAGTTCCAGAGCGGCGACAGCGAAGTGTTCCTGATCAGCCTCAAGGCCGGCGGTACTGGCCTGAACCTGACCGCTGCCGATACGGTGATTCACTACGATCCCTGGTGGAACCCGGCCAGCGAGAACCAGGCAACCGACCGCGCCTACCGCATCGGTCAGGACAAGCCGGTGTTCGTCTACAAGCTGATCACCCGCGGCACGGTGGAAGAAAAGATCCAGCAGTTGCAGCAAGAGAAAGCCGCCCTCGCGGCCGGCCTGCTCGATGGTGGGCAGGCCGGTCAGTGGCGGCTCGGGGATGACGAGATCGAAGCACTGTTCGCGCCGTTGCCGGGCAAGCGAGGGCGCTGAATACGGGGCGCCTACTTCGCAGACACCCCGGTCAATCCACCAACTGCGCGTCCTTCAAAGCCCCCAGCGCCTCGAGCCAACGCGGCTGCTGCCGGTAGTCAGTGCGCGCAAAGCCCCGCCCGCGCATGCCGGCGATACGTGGCGAAGGCCGCACCTTCAAGCGCTGCGCCGCGCTCAGTGCAAGCTCCGCCGCCGCCCGGTCATTGCACACCAGGCCCATGTCGCAACCGGCGCTCAACGCCGCCTCGATGCGATTGGCCGCATCGCCCACCACATGCGCACCGGCCATGGACAGGTCGTCACTGAAGATCACCCCCTCGAAGCCCAGCTCACCACGCAGGATGTCCTGCAGCCAGCGCCGCGAGAAACCTGCCGGCTGGTTGTCGACCTGGGGGTAGATCACGTGGGCCGGCATCACCGCTGCCAGTTGCCCACTGAGGCGGGTGAACGGCACCAGGTCAGCCTGGCGCAATTGCGCCAGGCTGCGCTCATCGGTCGGGATCGCCACGTGCGAGTCGGCCTCGGCCCAACCGTGCCCCGGGAAGTGCTTGCCACAGGCCGCCATGCCTGCGGCGCTCATGCCACGAATAAAAGCACCGGCCAGTTGCGTGGCGCGCTGTGGATCGCCCTCGAAGGCACGACTACCAACCACCGCGCTGCGCTGGTGATCGAGGTCAAGCACCGGCGCAAAGCTCAGGTCCAGGCCGACCGCGAGAACTTCGGTCGCCATCAGCCAACCGCATTGTTCGGCGAGGTAATCGGCGTTGGCGTTGTCGGCGATGGCACGCATGGCGGGCAAACGTACGAAGCCCTGGCGCAGACGCTGGACCCGACCACCTTCCTGATCGACCGCCAGGATCAGGTCAGGACGAATAGCACGGATCGAGGCGCACAGCTCGCGCACCTGGCGTGGGCTATCGATGTTACGGGCAAAGATGATCAGACCGGCCACTTCGGGCTGGCGCAGGAGGTGACGATCCTCGGGGGTCAACCATTGACCGGCGATATCCACCATCAGGGAGCCTTGCAGGCTGGCAGTCATAGGGTGTCCTTCATTAAATATCCAGAGAGGCCCATTGCGGGCAGGCAGACTCGTCTATGCGCACCGGACAATGGAGCGGTACGCGCTCGAACAGATCCGACAGCTCGCGGTTGCGCAGGCGCACGCAGCCATGGGACAACGGCACGCCCAGCGGTTCGCTGTCCGGCGTGCCGTGCAGGTAAATGTAACGACTAAAGGTATCGACTCGACCCAGGCGGTTGACGCCCGGTTCGCAGCCACTGAGCCAGAGGATTCGGGTGAGAATCCAGTCTCGGCCTGGAAATTGCTCATGCAGAGCGCACGACCAGACTTCGCCGGTCCAGCGTCGGCTGCGGAGCACAGCCCCTTGCGGCAATCCAGCGCCGATCTTCGCCCTGACCTGATGCAGGCCACGCGGTGTGCAGCCGGAACCCTTGAGTTCACCCGCTCCCAGACGCGCAGTGGAAACATCCAGGCGCACGCACAACGTCCCCCGGAAAAATCCGTAAAGGCGTTGGTCTGCGAGGGAAATGTGCAGGAAATCAAGGTCAGGCATGGGCGCTAGCTTAGCCGAAGCGCCCTGCTGCGCCCAGTGCTCAAGCCTTGGCTGGCGTAGCGCTGACTGCGCTCTTGCTGCGTGGTCGCAGTTGCGCGGCCGCCATGGCCTCGTCGGTCACCCCGGTATCGGCACGCATGCCGGCGGCGAGGAACGGCACCATCAGGCGCATGACCTGCTCGATCGAAGTGTTGATGCCAAAATCGGTTTCAGCGATGGCGCGCAGCGCCTTGATACCGGACATGCTGAACGCCGCGGCACCCAGCATGAAATGCACGCGCCAGAACAGCTCGATGGGGGGAATGCGCGGAGCAGCTTCGTTGACCAACAGCATGTAGCGCCGGAACACCTTGCCGTACATGTCTTCAAGGTAGCGGCGCAGGTGGCCCTGACTCTGACTGAAGGCCAGACCCAGCAGACGCATGAAGATCGACAGGTCGTTGTTGCTGCGCGGTTGCACGGCCAGGGCCTGCTCCACCAGCATCTCCAGCAGCTCTTCGAGCGTCGGCTTCTGCTCCGGGCGCGCCTGGCGGCGCTCGAGCTCACGCTCCAGGCTGGCGCAGAACGGACCGAGGAAGCGCGAGAATACCGCCTGGATAAGCGCCTTTTTGGAGCCGAAATGGTAATTCACCGCCGCCAGGTTGACCCCGGCCTTGCTGGTGATCAAACGCAACGAAGTTTCCGCGAAACCTCTTTCCGCGAACAGCTGCTCGGCAGCATCGAGAATGCGTTCAACGGTTTCCGATTGGGCCATGACTTATCCGCCTGACAAACAGTTGTTTGAAACATACGTTTCAAGCACGCGCATGTCAAGGTTCGGTGACCCGACGGTCGCCCTTTTTAAAGCGCCGGGGCTCAAGCTGCAAGCCACAAATATCAAGGGCTGGGCACAACGTCTGGCAGATCGCGGCGATTTTCTTGAAGCGCGGCGCTTGCAGCAGCCCCTGTACTGTATATAATCCCAGTCACTGTATAAAAAGACAGAGCCACTCGCCATGCTGAAACTGACGCCCCGCCAAGCCGAGATCCTGGCCTTCATCAAACGTTGCCTCGAAGACAACGGTTTCCCGCCTACCCGCGCAGAAATCGCACAAGAGCTAGGGTTCAAGTCGCCCAATGCCGCCGAAGAGCACCTCAAGGCCTTGGCGCGCAAAGGCGCCATCGAGATGACGCCGGGCGCCTCCCGCGGCATTCGCATCCCTGGCCTCGAAGCCAAGCCTGACGACAGCGGCCTGCCGATCATCGGTCGTGTTGCAGCAGGTGCCCCGATCCTCGCCGAGCAGCACATCGAGGAATCCTGCAACATCAATCCAGCCTTCTTCCATCCCCGCGCCGACTACCTGTTGCGCGTCCACGGCATGAGCATGAAGGATATCGGCATCGTCGACGGCGACCTGCTCGCCGTGCACACCTGCCGCGAAGCCCGCAACGGCCAGATCGTGGTCGCCCGCATCGGTGACGAAGTTACCGTCAAGCGCTTCAAGCGCGAGGGCAGCAAGGTCTGGCTGATTGCCGAAAACCCCGAATTCGCCCCCATCGAAGTCGACCTGAAAGATCAGGAGCTGGTGATCGAGGGCTTGAGCGTCGGCGTCATTCGCCGCTGATCCAGGAGGCGTCATGCAGCAGTCCGCCCATTTATCGCAGCCCGCACAATTGCCATTGTTCGAAGCCTTTCTCGCACAGCCGGTACTGCCAGGCCTGAAAAGTCGAGAGGAACCGCGCAAGCCCGGCCAACCTGAACTGTTCAGTGAACTGTCGCTGCGCGGCGCGCCAGGGCACTGCCAGAGCCTTTTGGCCCCTATCCTGCGCGAGCTGAGCGAAGAAGATGATGCGCGCTGGCTGACACTGATCGCACCGCCGGCCAGCCTCACCCAAACCTGGCTGCGTGAGGCGGGCCTGAATCGCGAACGCATCCTGCTGCTGCACCCCGGAAGCAACCAAAGCGCCCTGCAACTGGCCTGCGAAGCGCTACGCCTGGGCCATAGTCACACCGTGGTCAGCTGGCTCGGCAACGTCAATACCAGCATCCGCCAACAGCTCGTTCGTGCCGCCACCTGCGGAAACGCACAAAGCCTGAACATCCGCCTCGGCTGATGTTCAGGCTTTGCCTGTGCGATCTGCAATGATGACTCAACTGGCGTGTTCAATGCAGAACACGCGGCCCCTCATCACGCTCGAAGTCGCCTTCGATCAATTTACCTGCCATCTGCACACCAACGCTGAGCATGGCTTTGGCCACTTCTACATGCTGCCCTTGAAGAAATGCCTTGGCATCTTCGGAGAAATCCAGGGTAACCAGCGAACCCTCGTCCTCGGCACGGCGCAGTTCGATCCGGCCATCAGGCAATTCGACAATTTCTAGAAAGGACGTTGACATAAAGGGCCTGCTGTTCACGAAAGGCGAGTAGTGTACCAGCCGCGCAGATTGTCAGCACTCACTCAACGCTTCCCGGAAACGTCTTACAAGCCCTTTGAGGTTCTGCCGCCACTCTTCCAACTGTTCCCGAGACAGCACGATTTCCTCGACTTCATCGAGATTGACGGCCTGAATCAACGGCTGGGTGACATCGGTCTTGGCGACTTTCTTCGCGACCGGTGGTTGGAACAAATCGGCATAAGCCTTGATCAACTGCGCCAGCCAGGTTTGCGGCTGGCGTGCCAGCTCAAGCATCTCGGCCATTTCCGGAATGGCAACGGTCTTCAGCGTTTCATCGTCAAGCAACAGCTCCGCACGGGACGCCTTCGCCTGCGGCAGGCGATAGAAACCAGCAATCTCGTGACACAGCCCGAGCAACGCCCCATACAGATGGAACAACGCCGCTTCGCGCTCAGCTTGGATCAGGCCCTGGGCGTTCATGGCCTGGCTCTGCCCTGCCTTGGCCATGGACTCGAGGGCCAGGCCTGCAAAGAACAGTTTCTGGTTGGTGCGGGTGTAGAGTTCCTGGGCCATTTCGGATGACCTCCCATAGGCAGCAAGGCGAATAGCTGCATCATAAATGATTAGGGCCGCAAAGCGGCCCTAATCAAAACACCGAAGAATCAGCGCTTGTCTTCGACCTTCCACGCCTTGCCGTCGTAGAACGCCTTCCAGCCTGTCGGCTTGCCGTCTACCTCGGATTGCACGTACTGCTCCTTGGTCTTGCGGCTATAGCGGATCACCGCCGGACGACCGTCCGGATCCTTCTGCGGCGCATCGCAGAGGAAATGGTACTTGGGGTCGATCTCGTGCTTGTGCGGGATGATCTCAAGCACCAATGGCGCACGGGTCTCGCGATTCTTCGGGAACTGGCTTGCCGCCAGGAACAAGCCCGAGGCACCGTCACGCAGCACGTAGGTGTCATCGACCTTCTCGCACTTGAGCTCCGGCATCTCCACCTTGTCCATCTTCGGTGGCGCCGCCTCACCGCTCTTGAGCAGCTTGCGGGTGTTCTTGCACGCCGGGTTGGTGCAACCGAAGAACTTGCCGAAGCGGCCGGTCTTGAGCTGCATCTCGCTGCCGCACTTGTCGCACTCAAGGCTCGGCCCTTCGTACCCCTTGATACGGTAGCTGCCTTCCTCGATCTCGTAGCCGGCACAATCCGGGTTGTTACCGCAGATATGCAGCTTGTGCTTCTCGTCGAGCAGATAGGCATCCATCGCCGTCGAACAGATCGGGCAGCGGTGCTTGCCGCGCAGCACCAACGACTCGGACTCACCTTCGTCATCCGCCGCGATTTCGTCGCCCGGCACCAGGTTCACAGTAGCCTTGCAGCGCTCTTTCGGTGGCAGGCTATAGCCCGAACAGCCGAGGAACACTCCGGTGGACGCGGTACGGATCATCATGGGGCGACCACATTCCTTGCATGGAATGTTGGTCAGGGTCGGCTGGTTGGCACGCATGCCATTCTCGGCGGACTCGGCCGCCAGCAGCTTTCTGCTGAAATCGCCGTAGAACTCATCGAGCACGTTCTTCCAGTCACGCTCACCCTGGGCCACATCATCGAGGTTCTCCTCCATGCCGGCGGTGAAACCGTAGTCCATCAGATCGGAGAAGCTTTCCGACAAACGCTCGGTGACGATGTCGCCCATCTTTTCGGAGTAGAAGCGGCGGTTGTGCAGGGTCACGTAACCGCGGTCCTGGATGGTGGAAATGATCGCTGCATAGGTCGACGGACGACCGATACCGCGCTTTTCCATTTCCTTGACCAGGCTCGCTTCAGTGAAGCGCGCTGGCGGCTTGGTGAAATGTTGGCTCGGATCGAGCTGGATCAACTTGAGCGTCTCGCCCTGCCCCATTTCCGGCAGCACGTCGTCCTCGCCCGGCTTGGCCTGCTGAGGCAATACGCGGGTGTAACCGTCGAACTTGAGAATACGCCCCTTGGCACGCAACTCGAAGTTGCCAGCCGCCACGGTGACGCTCGTGGACAGGTACTGCGCCGGTGGCATCTGGCAGGCCAGGAACTGGCGCCAGATCAGCTCGTACAGGCGCTCGGCATCGCGTTCCATGCCGCTGAGTTTGGTCGGATGGGTGTTGACGTCGGACGGACGAATCGCTTCGTGCGCCTCCTGTGCCCCTTCCTTGCTGCCGTAGACGACCGGAGCGGCCGGCAGGTACTGCTTGCCAAACTCGCTTTCGATGTAGCTGCGCGCCATTTCAACGGCATCGGTCGACAGGTTGGTCGAGTCGGTACGCATATAGGTGATGTAACCGGCTTCATACAGACGCTGGGCCATCATCATGGTCTTCTTTACCCCGAAGCCCAGGCGATTGCTTGCCGCCTGCTGCAAGGTCGAGGTGATGAAGGGCGCCGACGGCTTGCTGCTGGTCGGGCGATCCTCACGCTTGATCACGCTGTAGCTGGAAGCCTTGAGCTTCTCCAGCGCCGCCATGGCCTGCGCTTCGTTCAACGGCTTGAAGGCTTCGCCGTTCTCGCGCGCCACTTCGAAGCGCACCTTGGCGTTCTTCGCAGTACCCAGGTCAGCATGGACCTCCCAATACTCCTCGGGATTGAACGCACGGATCTCGCGCTCACGCTCGACCACCAGTTTCACTGCTACCGATTGCACACGACCGGCAGACAGGCCACGGGCGATCTTGGACCACAGCAGCGGCGAAACCATGTAGCCCACCACGCGATCGAGGAAGCGCCGCGCCTGCTGGGCGTTGACCCGAGCGATATCCAGGTCGCCAGGCTGCGAAAACGCCTCCTGGATGGCCTTCTTGGTGATTTCGTTGAACACCACGCGCTTGTAACGGCTGTCATCTCCCCCGATGGCTTCGCGCAGGTGCCAGGCAATGGCTTCCCCCTCGCGATCCAAGTCGGTTGCGAGATAGATGGTGTCGGCATCCTTGGCCAGGCGGCGCAGCTCATCGATCACCTTCTCCTTGCCGGGAAGGATCTCGTACTTGGCTTTCCAGCCGGCCTCCGGGTCGACGCCCATGCGCGCCACCAACTGGCGCCGGGCTTTCTCCTTTGGCGTCAGCGCCGGAGCCTCACCCGCGGTCTTGCCGCGCTTGGCCGCCGGTTCCTTGGCCGTACTGGCCGAACCGCTGGTGGGGAGGTCTCGGATATGGCCGATACTCGACTTCACCACGTACTGGCTGCCCAGGTACTTGTTGATGGTCTTGGCCTTGGCCGGGGATTCCACAATGACCAGCGATTTGCCCATGGATCGGAGTATTCCTGAATCTGAAGATGAAAAACGCGTCAGGTGCCGGACGCGGCACCGCTATATATAGTGGCAAAAGAGTGAGGTCAAGCGCGGTCGATCACTCGCAGGGCTTCCCGGCCAGTGCCGCAAGCCCCTCTTCGGCCTTGACCAAAGCAAAGCGTGGCACCTGCTCGCCGTCAACCTCGACCGACTCCTGGAACATCGAAAGTGGACGTACCCAGAACCCATAGTCACCATACAGGCATTGGTAGAACACCATCCACTCTTCGCTCTCCGAGTGCCGCGCAACGCTGAAGACACGGTACTCAGGCCCTTTGTAATGCCGGTATACGCCTGGTTGTATCTGCATGCCGCCCACCCTCTTGAACAAATCCTGTAAAAAACAAAAAACCGGGGCACTAGGCCCCGGCTGCTGTCCCGCGAAGCGATCAGACGCGTTCGAAGACAGTGGTGATGCCCTGACCCAGGCCGACACACATGGTCGCCACACCCAGCGTACCGCCATTCTGCTTCATGACGTTGAGCAAGGTGCCGGAAATCCGTGCACCGGAGCAACCAAACGGGTGGCCCAGGGCGATGGCGCCGCCGTGCAGGTTAACCTTCTCATCCATCTTGTCGAGCACTTTCAGATCCTTCAGCACTGGCAGGGCCTGTGCGGCGAAGGCTTCGTTGAGCTCGAAGAAATCGATGTCGGCGATGGTCAGACCCGCGCGCTTGAGGGCTTTCTGAGTCGAAGGCACCGGGCCATAACCCATGATCGCCGGATCCACACCGGCTACTGCCATCGAACGAATCACGGCCAATGGCTGGATACCGAGGTCCATGGCACGCTGGCCGGACATGACGATCATGCACGAGGCACCGTCGGTGATCTGCGACGAGGTACCGGCGGTGACAGTGCCACCCTTGGGGTTGAACGCCGGCTTGAGCGCAGCGAGGCCCTCGAGGGTGGTCTCGGGACGAATGGTTTCGTCGTAGTCAAAAACCTTGAGGAAGCCGTTCTCGTCATAGCCCTGCATCGGGATGATCTCATCCTTGAACTTGCCTTCGACGGTGGCCTTGTGAGCCAACTGGTGCGAACGCAGACCGAACAGGTCCTGCTGCTCACGGGTGATGCCGTGCATCTTGCCGAGCATCTCCGCAGTCAGGCCCATCATCCCGGAAGCCTTGGCGGCGTGCAAGGACAGGTGCGGGTTCGGGTCGACGCCGTGCATCATGCTGACGTGCCCCATGTGCTCGACACCACCGACCACGAATACATCGCCGTTGCCGGTCATGATCGCCTGGGCAGCGGTGTGCAGCGCGCTCATCGACGAGCCGCACAGGCGGCTGACGGTCTGGGCGGCGGAGGTGTGCGGGATCGGGGTCATCAGCGACGCCATGCGCGCGATGTTCCAACCCTGCTCCAGGGTCTGGTTGACGCAGCCCCAGATCACATCCTCGACTTCCTTCGGATCGACCTTGTCGTTGCGCTCCAGCAGCTTGCTGATCAGGTGCGCCGACATGTCTTCGGCGCGGGTGTTGCGGTGCATGCCACCCTTGGAACGGCCCATCGGCGTGCGACCGAAGTCGACAATCACCACGTCTCTTGGATTCAGGCTCATATCAATAATCTCGCTCTAGCTCGTGGCCGTTCAGTTGAAGAAGCGCTGGCCGTTCTTGGCCATTTCACGCAGCTTCGCAGTCGGGTGGTACAGCGGACCCAGATCGGCGTACTTGTCGGCCAGGGCAACGAACTCGGCAACACCGATCGAATCGATGTAGCGCAGCGCACCACCGCGGAAGGGAGGGAAACCGATGCCGTAGACCAGGCCCATGTCCGCCTCGGCTGCAGTTTCGACGATGCCATCTTCCAGGCAGCGCACGGTCTCCAGGCACAGCGGCACCATCATCCAGTTGATGATGTCCTCGTCACTGACTTCACGCTGCTCGAAGATCACCGGCTTGAGCACGTCCAGCACGGACGCGTCGGCGACTTTCTTCGGTTTGCCGCGCTTGTCGGTTTCGTAGGCATAGAAGCCCTTGCCGTTCTTCTGCCCCAGGCGATTGGCTTCGTACAGGGCGTCGACGGCGGAGCGGCGATCGTCCTTCATGCGATCCGGGAAGCCTTCAGCCATCACGTCGCGACCATGGTGGCCGGTGTCGATGCCGACCACGTCCATCAGGTAGGCCGGGCCCATCGGCCAGCCGAACTTCTCCATGACCTTGTCGATGCGCACGAAATCGACGCCTGCGCTGACCAGCTTGGCGAAGCCGCCGAAGTACGGGAACAGTACGCGATTGACCAGGAAGCCCGGGCAGTCGTTGACCACGATCGGGTTCTTGCCCATCTTCTTGGCGTAGGCCACGGTGGTGGCGACCGCCACTTCACTGGACTTCTCGCCACGAATGACTTCGACCAGCGGCATCATGTGCACCGGGTTGAAGAAGTGCATGCCAACGAAGTTTTCCGGACGCTTGAGGGCCTTGGCCAGCAGGTTGATCGAAATGGTCGAGGTGTTCGACGCCAGAATCGCGTCTTCCTTGACCTGCCCTTCCACCTCGGCCAGCACCGCCTGCTTGACCTTTGGGTTCTCGACCACGGCCTCGACGACGATGTCGACGTTGGCGAAATCGCCATACGACAAGGTCGGGCGAATGGCGTTGAGTGCCTCGGCCATCTTCGCCGGGGTCAGGCGACCTTTCTCGACGCGCTTGCCAAGCAGCTTGGACGCTTCGTTCAGGCCCAGCTGGATGGCTTCTTCACGGATATCCTTCATCAGGATCGGCGTGCCCTTGACGGCCGACTGGTAGGCGATACCGCCACCCATGATGCCGGCGCCGAGTACGGCAGCCTGCTTCACGTCACGAGCGATCTCGTCATGGGCCTTGGCTTTGCGCTTGAGCTCCTGATCGTTCAGGAACAGGCCGATCAGGCTCTCGGCGACCGAGGTCTTGGCCAGCTTGGCAAAGCCTGCGGCTTCGACTTCCAGGGCCTTGTCACGGCCAAAGTTGGCGGCCTTCTGGATGGTCTTGATGGCTTCGACCGGAGCCGGGTAGTTCGGGCCGGCTTGACCGGCGACAAAGCCCTTGGCGGTTTCGAAGGCCATCATCTGCTCGATGGCGTTGAGCTTGAGCTTCTCGAGCTTGGGCTGACGCTTGGCCTTGTAGTCCAGCTCTCCGCTGATGGCGCGCTTGACCAGGTCCAGGGCACCGGCCTGCAGCAGCTCAGGGGCGACCACGGCATCGACGGCGCCCACTTTCAGGGCGTCTTCGGCGCGGTTTTCCTTGCCCGAGGCGATCCACTCGATGGCATTGTCCGAGCCGATCAGACGCGGCAGGCGAACGGTGCCGCCAAAGCCCGGGTAGATGCCCAGCTTGACTTCCGGCAGGCCGATCTTGGCGCTGCTGGACATGACGCGGTAATCCGCCGCCAGGCACATTTCCAGGCCGCCGCCCAGGGCGATGCCGTTGATGGCCACGACGGTTGGCACCGCGAGGTCTTCGAAGTCGCTGAAGATACGGTTGGCTTCCAGGTTGCCGGCCACCAGCTCGGCTTCGGGCAGCTTGAAATTGTCGACGAATTCGGTGATGTCGGCACCGACGATGAACACGTCCTTGCCGCTGCTGACGATCACACCCTTGATGGAGGCGTCGGCCTTGATGGTGTCTACGGCCTGACGCAGCTCGTTCAGGGTAAGGCGGTTGAATTTGTTGACGGACTCACCCTTGAGGTCGAACTTCAGTTCGACGATGCCGCTTTCAAGAGCCTTAACCGTGATGGCTTTACCTTCGTAAATCATCAACTGATCTCCACGATATGGAAGCTGAACTGTACACGCCGATCACTGGCAGGAAGGCCGGCTTTACGCCCCTCCCCCAGGCACACCCGTCAGCGCGCTAGTCGGGATTCTGTACGAGCGATGTGAACATACAAACGCTCAATTCATACGCCCGTTTGATTTGGGTACGCACACATTCTCCGAAAAGGTCGGCGTTGTCAAATGCTCGAAAGCACCCGGAAAACGCGACTTTCCAGTCATTTTGTAACACCAGGGGATAAAACATGATGACAGTGATTGTCGATCATTCATGACGACGATCGGCCAATGGCTGGTGGGGTTAGTTGCGCTGCCAGCCTGCTGATTTTTCATGTGCACATTGGAGACAAGGGTCTACACTGCCCTCGAATCGAATGTTTTCCCGGCCTGCCTGGCCAGCTTCACCACTGTGGGATCAGGGTTGCCCTGCTCCCACTTTTTTTTTGCGCATGCCTCAGGCGAGGGTTTCGAGGGTGTGGGCAATATCCTGCAATACAGATTTTTCGCCGCGCTCGCTCCAGTACAAGGCGATCATGCGGGTATCGGCCTCCACCTTGTAGACACTGGCCGGCAACCGCGCAAAACACTCCGCCAGACGTGGCTCCTGGCAGGGTTCGCGCCATTTGTTCCACCACACGCCCGGGCTGACCTGCCAGTAGCACCAGCTATCCTCTCGCCCCTTGCGCCGCCCGCGGTAGTACTGTGGGCACGGGCTTGGCGGTTGGTTTTCCAGCCAGTGCGGCCACTCCTGGGGCGCCAGCTGCATGGCCAGACCCATGCGCCGCCCCTCCAGGCGCAGGCTCATCTGTTCGCTCTGCTTGCGCGACGGTCGCAACCAGGCCAGCGGGCTGAGAATCAGCGCAAGGATTGACACCACCAGCCATACCGTCATATCTGTAGTTCCCATAAAGCGTTGCAAATGAGCGGGTTAGTCTTTTTCACGCAAGGCCTGCCAGAAAGCGACCATACTTTCACTATTGCGATTGTCAGGAGTGCCGCTCATGTCCTACGAACATCTTCTGGTTGCCGTCGACCTGACCGAAGAATGCGACCCAGTGATCAAACGTGCCATGGCACTGGCGAAACCGTCGAACGCCAAGGTCTCGCTGGTGCATATCGTCGAGCCGATGGCCATGGCATTTGGTGGCGACGTGCCGATGGACCTGTCGCAACTGCAGCAACAGCAGTTCGACCAGGCCAAGGAACGCATGGATCGCCTGTTCAACAAATATCCAGACATCAATCGCGGCGATTCGCACCTGACCTACGGCCAGCCGCGCCAGGAAATCCACCAACTGGCCAAGGATCAGAAGTGCGACCTGATCGTGGTCGGCAGCCATGGCCGCCATGGCCTGGCGCTGCTACTGGGCTCCACGGCCAATGACGTCCTGCATGGAGCACCGTGCGATGTGCTGGCGGTGCGGTTGCAGAAGAAAGAATGATATAGCCCGAGCCGGCCCTATCGCTGCGACTTGTCCCGCGATAGGGCCGGCTCGATCGACTCAACCTTCCAGCTCGGCCCAGCGCTCGACCAGCACATCCAGCTCAGCCTGCAACGTCTCGAGCTTGGCCAGCACGTCCGACGTTTCGCCAATCGGCCGCTGATAGAAGCCAGGCGCATTCACCTCTTCCTGCAGCACCGCCATCTTCTGCTCCAGCGCATCGATCTGCCCAGGCAGCATCTCCAGCTCACGCTGCAGTTTGTAGCTCAGCTTTTTCTTGCTGCTGTCGGCCACCACAGGCGCCACGGGCTCCGGGGCGACCTCGACCGCAACCTTCTCGACCACCGCACTGTTGAGCTCGGACTTGCCGCCCTTGCTCTCGGTCACGCCCAGCAGCTTCGGCGAGCCCCCCTGGCGGATCCAGTCTTCATAGCCACCCACGTACTCACGCACCTTGCCCTCACCCTCGAACACCAGGGTGCTGGTGACCACGTTGTCGAGGAAGGCCCGGTCGTGGCTGACCATCAGTACCGTGCCCTTGAAGTTGGACAGCACTTCCTCAAGCAGCTCGAGCGTCTCGACGTCCAGGTCGTTGGTCGGCTCGTCCAGCACCAGCAAGTTGGCCGGTTTGCTGAACAGCTTGGCCAGCAACAGACGCGCACGTTCACCACCAGACAGCGCCTTGACCGGCGTGCGTGCACGCTGGGGGCTGAACAGGAAGTCTCCGAGGTAGCTCAACACGTGGCGATTCTGACCATCGATCTCGATGAAGTCGCGACCTTCGGCGAGGTTGTCGATCACCGTCTTCTCGAGGTCGAGCTGGTGACGCATCTGGTCGAAGTAGGCCACCTCCAGCTTGGTGCCGCGATCGACCTTGCCGGCGGTCGGCTCCAGGTCACCCAGCATGAGCTTGAGCAGGGTGGTCTTGCCGGTGCCGTTGGCGCCGAGCAGGCCGATGCGGTCCTGGCGCTGCAGGACCATGGAGAAATCCTTGACCAGCTTCGGCCCCTGAGGGTGCGCGAAGCTGACGTTTTCCAGCACCATCACCTGCTTGCCGGACTTGTCGGCGACCTCGATCTGGATGTTCGCCCTGCCCTGGCGCTCGCGACGCTCGCTGCGCTCCACGCGCAGGGCCTTGAGGGCACGCACACGACCTTCATTACGGGTACGCCGGGCCTTGATGCCCTGGCGGATCCAGACCTCTTCCTGGGCCAGGCGCTTGTCGAACAGCGCATTGGCGGTTTCCTCGGCGGCCAGCGCAGCCTCCTTGTGCACCAGGAAGCTGGCGTAGTCGCCGTTCCAGTCAATCAGCCCGCCGCGGTCCAGCTCGAGGATCCGCGTGGCCAGGTTCTGCAGGAACGAGCGGTCGTGAGTGATGAACAACACGGCGCCGTTGAAGCCGCTCAGGGCCTCTTCGAGCCAAGCGATGGCACCGATGTCCAGGTGGTTGGTCGGTTCGTCGAGCAGCAGCAGGTCAGGCTCGGACACCAGAGCCTGAGCCAGCAGCACGCGACGGCGCCAGCCGCCGGACAGCTCGGCGAGGGTCTTGTCGGCCGGCAACTGCAGGCGGCTCAGGGTGCTCTCCACGACCTGCTGCAGACGCCAGCCGTCGCGGGCCTCCAGCTCATGCTGGACATGCATCAGCTTGTCCAGGTCGGCATCATTCTGGATGTTCTGGCTCAGGTGGTGATATTCGGCGAGCAGCGCACCGACGCCGTCGAGGCCCTCGGCGACCACATCGAACACACTGCGATCGTCGGCCACCGGCAACTCCTGCGGAAGCTCACCGATCTTCAGTGCCGGCGCACGCCAGATTTCCCCTTCGTCGGGTTTCTGCTCACCCTTGACCAGGCGCAGCATGCTCGACTTGCCGGTGCCGTTGCGGCCGATGATGCACACCCGCTCGCCACGGGCGATCTGCCAGGACACTTTGTCCAGCAGCGGCATGGCGCCGAACGCGAGGGACACATCGCTGAATTTGAGCAGGGTCATGATCATCTCCAAAAACCGGGCGCGCATTCTACCTGACTTTCACGCCTACTTCGCCCCTGCGTGACATTCCAGATGCGATGACGGCGCGCGCTTGGCGACGCGTGGTCGGCGTTAACGATTCGATACAAGCCCAATGCTTTCATCCACCGCCGGCAAACGGCTAAGCTAAGGAAACAAGATTTCAACAGTGCTGGCTTCGCCGTCACTTTTCATGGTTCAACTGCCCGGACGTATCATGCGCAGCCGCCTGTTCCAATTCGTTTCCTGCCTGGTGCTCACCGCCACGACCGCGAGTGCTGCACAGGCCATCGACATCACCCAGCAGCGCCAGTACTACGACGAGGCCAAGCGTGCCCTCGCCAAAGGCGACAAGGGCCCCTACCTGCGCTATGCCCAAGCGCTCAGCGACTATCCGCTCACACCCTACCTGGCCTACGACGAACTCACCGCGCGGCTGAAGACTGCCAGCAACGAGGAAATCGAAGGCTTCCTCGCCAAGCACGGCGACCTGCCCCAGGCCAACTGGATGAAACTGCGCTGGTTGCGCTGGCAGGCCGAACGCGGCGACTGGAAGACCTTCGCCAAATACTATGACCCGAAGCTGAACTTCACAGAACTGGACTGCCTCAACGGCCAGTACCAGTTGACCAACGGGCTGCGCGCCGAAGGCTTCGCCACCGCAGAAAAACTGTGGAACGTCGGCAAGTCGCAACCTGCGGCCTGCGATACCCTGTTCGGCCTGTGGGCCGCAGAAGGCCAGCTCACCGAGGCTCGCCGCTGGCAGCGCGCCAAACTGGCGGCCGAGGCGCGCAACTACAGCCTGGCCAACAACCTGGTGCAAACGCTCACCACACTCGGCCCACAGGGCAAGCTGCTGGTCGACGTGGCGCAAAAGCCCGAGCTGCTCAAGCAGCCTTCGCGCTTCACCCCGGTCAACGAGGCGATGTCCGATGTGGTCAGCCTCGGCCTGCGCCGCCTGGCGCGGCAGGATCCCGAGCAAGCCATGGCACTGCTCGACGACTACGCACAACGCATGCATTTCTCCCGCGACGAGAAGGTCGCCATCGCCCGCGAAATCGGCCTCACGCTGGCGCGGCGCTACGATCCGCGCGCCCTCGACCTGATGACCCGCTACGACCCGGAACTGCGCGACAACACCGTCAGCGAATGGCGCATGCGCCTGCTCCTGCGTCTCGGGCGCTGGGAAGAAGCCTACGAACTGAGCCGCCGCCTGCCCCAGGATCTGGCCGACAGCAGCCGTTGGCGTTACTGGCAGGCGCGCAGCCTGGAGCTGGCACAACCGAACAACCCGCAGATCCCACTGCTCTACAAGAATGTCTCGCGTGAGCGCGACTTCTATGGCTTCCTTGCTGCCGACCGCGCGCAGACACCTTACCAGCTCAACAACAAGCCTCTGGTGCTAAGCCAGCAGTTGATCAACAAGGTGCGCAACACCCCCGGCGTGCGCCGCGCCCTGGAGTTCCACGCCCGTGGCCAGATCGTCGAAGGGCGCCGCGAGTGGTACCACGTCAGCCGCCACTTCAACCGTGACGAGATGGTCGCCCAGGCCCGCCTGGCCTACGACCTGCGGTGGTACTTCCCGGCCATTCGCACCATCAGCCAGGCCAAGTACTGGGACGACCTGGACATCCGCTTCCCGATGGCTCACCGCGATACCCTGGTACGTGAAGCCAAGGTCCGCGGCCTGCACTCCAGCTGGGTGTTCGCCATCACCCGCCAGGAAAGTGCCTTCATGGACGATGCCCGCTCGCCGGTGGGCGCCAGCGGCCTGATGCAACTGATGCCAGGAACCGCCAAGGAGACCGCGCGCAAGTTCAGCATCCCCCTGGCCTCACCTGCGCAGGTGCTCGATCCGGACAAGAACATCCAGCTCGGCGCCGCCTACCTGAGCCAGGTACACGGCCAGTTCAACGGCAACCGCGTGCTGGCGTCGGCCGCCTACAACGCAGGCCCCGGTCGCGTACGTCAGTGGCTCAAGGGCGCCAAGCACCTGAGCTTCGATGTCTGGGTCGAGTCGATTCCGTTCGACGAGACACGTCAGTATGTGCAGAACGTGCTGTCCTACTCGGTGATCTATGGCCAGAAACTGAACGCACCACAACCGTTGGTGGACTGGCACGAGCGCTACTTCGACGACATGTGACCCGACCAAGGCCCTGCCGGAACAACCGGCAGGGCCTCATGTCGAACCGGGTTAACTTTCGGTTAATCAGCCTGCTCCAGCATGGTGCACTCAATGCACTGCCAAGGCGTCGACATGCGTGTTCTCCTGCTCTTCCTGACATTCCTGCTCGCCGGCCCGCTCCAGGCCAATCCCTTCGCTCCCAAGTCGGATTTCCTGCCGGTGAACCAGGCTTTCGTCCTGAGTCAGGATCGCCTGCCCTCCGGGCAGATGCGCCTTTATTTCCAGATCAAGGACGGCTATTACCTCTACCAGAAGCGCCTCAAATTCGACGGCATTCCCGTCGATCAGCAACCGCAACTGCCTCCTGCCCTCAACCATCACGATGAGTTCTTCGGTGATAGCGCCGTCTACCGCACCGAACTCCAATTGCTGCTGCCCGCCAATGCCACTGGAGAACTGCGACTGGGCTGGCAGGGCTGCGCCGATGCCGGGCTGTGCTATCCACCGCAAACTACGGTGATCGACCTGGGCGGCCAGCCTGCGCTCTCTGCGCCAGCCGCAGCCGACAGCGGACAAGCCAGCGACCAGGCCCTGGCCAGCGGCCTGCAACACAGCAGCCTGGCCTGGAGCCTGCTGGCCTTCTTCGGCCTGGGACTGCTGCTGGCGTTCACCCCCTGCTCCCTGCCGATGCTGCCCATCCTCGCCGGACTGGTCATGGGCAATGGCGCAAGTGCCCGACGCGGCTGGGTGCTGGCCGGGGTCTATGTATTGAGCATGGCGCTGGTGTACGCCGCCTTGGGTGTGGTCGCGGCATTGCTCGGCGCGAGCCTCCAGGCGTGGCTGCAACAACCTTGGCTGTTGGGCAGCCTGGCGGGTCTGTTCGTGTTGCTCGCCCTGCCGATGTTCGGCGCCTTCGAACTGCAACTGCCCGCCGCCGTGCGTGATCGCCTCGATCGTGCAGGTCAGGGAACACGTGGCGGCAACCTGTATGGCGCAGCGTTGCTTGGCGCGCTCTCTGGCCTGCTGATGGGGCCGTGCATGACCGCGCCACTGGCCGGTGCCCTGCTCTATATCGCCCAGAGCGGCGATGTGGTGCAAGGCGCACTGGTGCTGTTCAGCCTGGGGCTGGGCATGGGCGTACCGCTGCTGCTGTTGGTCACCCTGGGCAACCGCTACCTGCCACGCCCCGGAGCCTGGATGAACCTGGTCAAGGGCGTGTTCGGCTTCGTCTTCCTGGCCATGGCCCTGTACACCTTACGCAGCCTGCTGCCCGAGCCGCTGCTGCTGGCACTGGTCGGCGCCTGGCTGATTGCCCTGGCCTGGGCGGCCTGGCCTGCCCTGCAGCGTTTACCGGCGCTGCGCGCCCTACCGTTACTCGGTAGCCTCTGGGGTGGCCTGCTGCTGGTCGGTGCCGCCGCAGGAGGCAACGATCTCTGGCAACCGCTGCAGCCCTTCACCGGCGGCGGCACGACAACCGCCGGTAATGTCCACGATGCACGGGTCATCACCGTCAACACCCCACAGGACCTGCAGCGTGAACTGGATGCCGCCAAGGCACGCAACCAGTGGGTGCTGGTCGACTACTACGCCGACTGGTGCGTATCGTGCAAAGTGATGGAGAAACAGGTGTTCGCCCGCGGCGATGTCCAGGTCAGCCTCGACGGCGTGCAAATGCTGCGCCTGGACGTCACCGCCGACACCCCTGCCAGCCGCGAATTGCTGCAGCGCTACCAGGTTCCAGGCCCGCCCAGCCTGATCTGGATCGGCCCGGAAGGTGACGAGCGGCGCGCCCGACGCATCACCGGTGAAATCGACGCCGCTGCATTCCTGCAACACTGGGCCCAGACCAGGAGTCAAGGCTGATGCTGACGGTAACCTTGGGGCCGCTGACCATGGCCTTGAACCACCTGCTGTTGCTTGCAGCGTTGGGCATCGCCTGCCTGGTCGGCTGGTGGGTCGCTCGCCGTGGCGGCGAGAGCCCCGAATCGGCGCTGTTCAACCTGTTTCTGGTCGGGCTCCTCTGCGCCCGTGCGGGCTTCGTCCTGGAGTACTGGGCGATGTACCGCGATGACCCTGTGCAGATCATCGACATTCGCGATGGCGGCTTCCAGCTCTGGAGTGGCCTGGCGGGACTCATCGCTGCTGCCTTGTGGCAGGGTCGCCGCCGACCGGGGCTGCGCCGCCCGCTGGGCTGGGCGCTGTTCAGCGGCGCACTGTTCTGGGGGCTGGCGAGCCTGGGCAGCCACCTGTACAGCAAAGGCACCGAGCTGCCCGAACTGAGCCTGCAAAACGCCAGCGGCGAATCGGTGGCCCTGCACAGCTACCGCGGCACACCACTGGTCATCAACATCTGGGCCACCTGGTGCCCACCGTGCAGGCGTGAGATGCCTGTGCTGCAACAGGCCCAGAGCGACTACCCCGACGTGACCTTCCTGTTCGTCAACCAAGGCGAAACACCAGAGAGCGTCAGTACCTTCCTGGCCACGACCGGCCTGAGCCTGAATCACGTGCTGTTCGACGGCAGCGGGCAACTGGCGCAACGGGTCGGCTCCATGGCCCTGCCCACCACCCTGTTCTACAACGCCGAGGGACGCCTGGTCGGCAGCCACCTCGGCGAGCTATCCCGCGCCAGCCTGCACAACGCCCTGGAGCCTTTAGAGCGGGCCGTAGCGCCCGCCCCCGCCGTACAAGGAAAATGACATGCGACTGACTGCTCTCCTGCCCCTCTCCCTGGCCCTGCTCGTCGCGCCCCTGGCGCAGGCCGAGCCCTGGCCAAAGGCGATCCAGCAGATGGAAGCCAAGGGCGCGGTAATCAAGGGTACTTTCGACGCGCCCAATGGCCTGCGCGGTTATGCCGCCGAGTACCACAACAACGGCATCGCCCTGTACTTGACGCCCGACGGCAAGCACGTGCTGGTTGGCAGCCTTTTCGATGAACAAGGCCAGGACCTGAGCGCCGAACCGTTGGACAAGTTGGTCTACACACCGATGAGCAAGGAAATCTGGGCGAAGATGGAAAAGACCGCCTGGATCCAGGACGGCAAGACCGATGCGCCACGTATCGTCTACCTGTTCAGCGACCCCAACTGCCCGTACTGCAACATGTTCTGGCAACAGGCGCGGCCCTGGGTCGAGTCGGGCAAGGTGCAACTGCGCCATATCATGGTCGGCATCATCCGCCCGGACAGCCCGGGCAAATCCGCAGCGCTGTTGTCGGCAAAAGACCCTGCCAAGGCACTGCAAGACCACGAAAGCGCCGGCAAGGCCAGTACGCTCAAGGCGCTGGACACCATTCCCGACGCGACCCAGAAACAGCTGGCAGTCAACCAGGCACTGATGGAGGAAATGGGGCTAGGTGCGACACCGGCGATCTTCTATCAGGATGAGCAAGGGCAACTGCAGAGCCAGCAGGGTGCACCGCGGCCGGAAATGCTGGGGAAGATACTCGGCAAGCGCTGAATAACAAGGCTCGCTGACGGGTACCTGATAATTCTGTCAGGTGTATGCAATCGGTTGCGAAACTACACTGACGAACACTACTGAATCGTCATTTGGTCATGCCCATGTTCAACGCCGAGCATCGACATCATTCCGGTACCCCACATGCCTCCGTCAGTTCCAGTCGCGGTCATCCCGTACTGGAACTGTCACTGCTGCGTCAGCCTGGTGAAAGCGGTTCACCCAGGCTTTTGCGCAGTCGGGTCCAGATACAGCCCGAACAACGGAGCACCTCGATATTCGGGGCTCGTCCACTGCGCGCAACGCCCGAAGCCACGCTTCTTGCCAATGCCACCAGCATCGTCACCCTGGGCGGTCAGGTACTGGCGCAACAAACGGTGGACGATGACCGTACCCTGAGTTTCAACGATATTGCCGGGCAACCATTGTGGAAGAGCAACGCCCAAGGCACTGTCACTCGCACCTTGTATACCTCGCCAGAAGAAGGTGGTCGACCACAAGCAGTTCTCGAACAGCCCTGCGCGGGCGCTCAGCGCCAGCGCGAGCGTCTTCGGTATGGGCTCGCCGACGCCCCGAGCCGGTTGCGCAACCTTGCCGGACAACTGATCGAACATCATGACAACGCTGGAGTCACGACGACTGCCGCCCTGTCACTGACTTCCCAGCCCCTGGAAACCCAGCGTCGCCTTCTACAACCCTCGGCCAGTCAGCCAGACTGGGCACAAGGCAGTGAAGACGAACTGGAACAACAGCAGTGGTCGAACATCGCTCGACATAACGCGTTGGGCGAGCTACTGAGACAGACCGATGCAACCGGTGTAATCACGCATCACACCCATGACCTCAGCGGTGAGGTATGCCACACCATACTGCAGCACGACAAACGCTACGCTGTGCTGCTCGACACCGTGCAGTATCGCGCCGATGGAAAAATGCGGGTAAAGATCACAGGTAATGGTGTGGTTCAGACCTGGACTTACTCGCAGCGCAGCAACCTTCTCAGCCGACACCACATCGCCCGTCCCGTCGATCATCCGTTGGGGCCGTTGTCGATCAGCGACTTGCATTATCACTACGACCCCATTGGCAACATCACCGTCATCGACGATATGGGCGCCGCCCCAGGCTGGCATGACAACCAGCACATCACGGCGCGGCGTGAATTCAACTACGACAGCCTGCAACGCCTCACCTGTGCCACAGGTCGTGAGCGCGCGTCAGTCACCAGGTTCGCGGCGCGGGCCTTTGCCAGGTCCGACCGCCAGGGAGGCACCGTATGGACTCGTTACACAGAGCACTTCAGCTATGACGACGGCGACAACCTGACCCGCCTCAGTCATAACGGCGGCGCGGGCTCGCGCACACGCCACCTGAAAGTTGCCGCCAACAGCAACCGGGCACTGCCCAAAGATCATCCGCTTACCCCAGAACAGGGGTTTCTGGCGGGCGGTCTGCAGAAGCAACTGGATGGCGGCAGGCCCCTGATATGGCAGGCGGACAATCAACTGCATCAGGTGGTCATGGTCGAGCGACCAGGCGAAGACAACGATACCGAGCACTACCACTACGCCAGTGGCGGAGTACGCTCACGCAAGGTGAATCGGACCCGGCGATCAAATGAAGTGGCTTTGACCGTTACCACCTACGTGCAGGATTGCGAAGTGCGCATCAGGATGCTGGAAGGTCAGGAACAACCTCGGCAACATATCGCCATCAGCCAGATTCAAGAGGTGCGCTGGATATCGGATCGCACCAATGAACGGTGCTATTTGCGCTACGCATTCAGTGATCACCAGAACAATGTGGGTGGGGAAACCGACGAGCAAGGCCTGGTGGTATCACGGGAAGAATATGCACCGTTCGGCGCGACGACAGGTGTCGATGAGGACGGTATTGAAGTCGATAGCTTGCAACTGCGCACACACCGTTATTCGGGAAAAGAACTCGATGCCAGCGGACTTTACTATTTTGGCTGGCGTTATTATCTATGCGCCTTCGGTAGATGGTTGAGTGCGGATCCTGCAGGACTGGTCGACGGTTTGAATCTTTTCTGCATGGTGGGTAACAACCCGGTCAACAGGCGCGATCCCACAGGGCTGGCCGCCGATGACCCGCTCGAGGATGCCAGGAGGATCATTATGCTAATGATCCTGGCTGCGAACGGCTTGACGGCCGGTGCCGGAGGGTATTCGTTGTATAGCCTGCAGCTTGAGCCAACCACGCTCGCGCGGAATGCCGCAGAAGGGTCACCAACACCTGCTGCCACTTTTTGGCGTACTTACAAAACAGCGTTTGAGGGTAATAATGGAAGGTTAAGTGCCTTGGCTTCAACTCTCAGATTCACGGGGGTCTTAACTGCGATCATCACTTTGATAGGTGCAGCAACGCAGGCATATCCAGAACTCGTATTGCTTGGTATAACTTTTTTCAATATTTTATTTAACACCAGCGCCACGGTCTTTACAACCAGGAGAGCCATTAATATCACCAACACACGACTTGCCAATATGCAAAACAGCAGCGATGACCAAGCAGAAGCAGGGCGTGTGAACGCTGAAGCAAATCCGACACCGGAACTCACCTCCGCCGATACTCCTCCACCTCCACTTGCAGTTGAATCCGACCTATCTGCACCTATACAAACACTTACTGCCCGGCCAATACGTGAAGTCGCCCCAACAGGGGAGCATATCCCTCTGCAAACAATAACGACAGAAGCGAGGACCACTGCAAACGCCCGTCCGAGCGAAGCTATCGTCGAGATTGATGAATCGCCTGGTGGGGCAGCCAAGCAGCGACCCACTAAGCGCAACAGCTTTATATCTGCTAATAACTTACGCAGAAAACCTTCCACTCAAAATAAATGAAAGCACTGACTAGCCCAAGGGTTGGACACTGATCCAACCCTTGGCACAGCCACAGCACTACATATCCAGCTCAACTGGATTACAACCCCTCCAGCTCCGCCATCAGATCACTCAACCGATCCACCTTCTCCTCATCCAGCGCACTACCCTGCAACCCTTCGACATACACCGCCAACTCTTCCACGGTGCTGCACTCGAACATCGCTCGCAACGGCACATTCAGTTGCAGGCGCTTCTGCACGCGTGAGGCGATCTGCGTGGCCAGCAATGAATGCCCGCCCAGTTCGAAGAAGTTGTCGCGCACCCCGACCCGCTCAGCCTTGAGCACCTCGCCCCAGATAGCGGCCAGGGTCTCTTCCAGCTCGCTGCGCGGAGCCAGGTAGTCCTGGCTGTGCTGGCCACCGACCTCGATGACCGGCAGTGCCTTGCGGTCGAGCTTGCCATTGGCGTTGTGCGGCAGCTTGTCGAACCAACCCCAGTGCAGCGGCACCATGTACTCCGGCAACTCGGCGCGCAGGCGCTGCTTGATCTGCTCGAGCAGGCCGGCATCCGCTATCACGCCCTGGTGGGCAACCAGGTAGCCGACCAGGTGCTTGCCATTGGCGCCTTCCTGGACACCGACTGCCGCATCGCGAATCTGCGGCTGCTCGTGCAGGCGCGCTTCGATCTCGCCAAGCTCGATACGGTAGCCGCGGATCTTCACTTGGTGGTCAATGCGCCCTACATATTCGAGCACACCATCGGCACGGCGCCGCGCCAGGTCGCCGGTGCGATACAGCCGCTCGCCCGAAGCACCGTGTGGATGCGGGATGAACGCCAGGGCCGTACGCACCGGGTCACCGACATAGCCACGCCCGACACCCGTACCGGCCACGCACAGCTCGCCCACTGCGCCCAACGGCACCAGCGTCTGCTCTTCGCCATAGAGGTACAGGCGGTTGTTGTCAGTCGGGGTGCCGATAGGCAGGTAGCTGCCGCGGGTCGAATCGGTATCGACACGGAAGAACGCCACATCGTCCGAACATTCGGCCGGGCCATAGGCGTTGACCAGGCCGATCTGCGGATAGCGCTCCAACCACTGGGCCGCAAGCTCCGGGGGCATCGCCTCGCCGGTCGGCAGCATCCAGCGCAGGCCATCCAGCGCCTGGAGGTCGTTGGCCAGCATGCCCTGGATCAACGAAGGCACGCTTTCCAGCACGGTGATACCACGAGCCTGGACATGCGCCAGCAAGCCCTGTGGATCGTGGGCAATGGCATTCGGCACGATCTCGACACTGGCACCGAACAGCGGCGCGGCAAGGAACTGCCACACCGAAATATCGAAGCTCTGCGAGGCGGTCTGGGCGATCACGTCGTGTTCGTCCAGCGCCAGGTACGGCACCTTGCTCAACTGGTTGTTGAGCATGCCGCGCTGCTCGACCATCACGCCCTTGGGCAGCCCGGTGGAGCCCGAGGTGTAGATCACATAGGCCAGGTTGTCCGGCCCGCTGTAGATACCGGGGTTGTGGCCCGCGACCTGGCTGGCCTGGATATCCTCCCATACCAGCAGTTTCGGCCGCACCGCCCCACCCAGTTCGTCGAGCAACTGGCCCGCCTGCTCGGCACAGGCGGCGCTGCACACCAGTACCGGCGTGCGGCTGAGCTCGACGATTCGCTGCAGACGCGCCGATGGCAGGCCCGGATCCAGCGGCAGATAACCCGCACCGGCCTTGAAGCTACCAACGATCATGCCCAACAGCGGCAGGCCACGCTCGGCCAGCAGGGCGACGGGCTGATCGATGCTCACACCGGCCGCGACCAGGGCATGCCCCAGGCGATTGGCGGCGAGGTTGAGCCCGGCATAGTCGTAGGACGCCTCCAGGCAACGGGCAGCGATACGCTCGGGGTGCGCTGCAACGCGCGCCTCGAACAGCTCGACGTAGCTCTGCTCCAGGGTGTAGGCGTGCTCGGTGCGGTTGCAGTCCTCGAGCAGGAAGCGCTGCTCGTCGGCCCCCAGCAGTGGCAGTGCCTGCACCTCACCCTCGAAGCCTTCGACCAACGCCAGCAGCAGGCGCTTGAACTCGGCCAGCAGGCGCTCGACGGTCGGGTAGTCGAAGTAGCGCTGGTCGAACGACAGGTGAAGGCCCAGGTCATCGCCCGGGTAGCACACCGCCGTCAGCGGGAAGTTGGTGTGGGTACGGCCCGAATCGGAGCTGGCGTTCAGGTGTTGGGCGTGGTCGAGCACATTGCTCTCGACCGGCGCGTTTTCAAACACGAACAGGCTGTCGAATAGCGCCTGGCCCTTGGGCAGTTCGCTGCATTCCTGGATCGCCACCAGCGGCAGGTACTCGTATTCGCGCAACTGCATGTTGCGATCGAGCAGGCCTTGCAGCCACTGGCGCACGCTCTGGCGCTCGCCGGCCGCCGGCAACTGCACACGCAAGGCGATGCTGTTGATGAACAGCCCGACCGTGCGTTGCATCTGCGGCATGCTCACCGGGCGACCGGCAACGGTCACCCCGAACACCACGTCGCGCTCGCCGCTGTAGCGGGCCAGCACCAGTGCCCAGGCCGCCTGGGCGAAGGTGTTGACGGTCAGTTGATGAGCCTGGGCCAGTTCACGCAGACGCGCGCCCTCGCTCACCTGCAGGCGGGTATGGCAGTCGCCGACGATCATGCCGTCACCGGCGTGGTCATGGCGCAGCGGGCGGTCGCTGGGGATCGCCGTGGCGCGTTCGAAACCGGCCAGGTTGGCCTGCCACCAGCGGCGCGCCTCGTCCAGGTCCTGGCGCTGCAGCCAGCCGATGTAGTCGCGATAGCGCGGCGGCACCGGCAGCTGCGCGGCACGGCCTTCGCCCAGCGCCTGGTAGATCTCGAAGAAATCGTTCATCAGCAACGAGCGGCACCAGGCATCGATGAGGATGTGATGGTTGCTCATCATGAACCAGTAGCGCTCATCGGCCACGCGCACCAGGCGCAGGTGGAACGGTGCCTCGCGCAGCAACTCGAATCCGGCTTCGCGCTCCTGCTTGTGCAGGGCCTGCAGGCGTTGCTCCTGGCTGGCGTCGTCCAGCTCGCGCCAGTCCTGGTAGTCCACCTGGGTCTTGCCCGCCTTGTGGATGATCTGCAGCATCGCTTCACCCGCGTTCCAGCTGAACGATGCGCGCAGCGCCTCATGGCGTGCGACCACCGCCTGCCAGGCCTGGGCGAAGCGCTCGGGGTCCAGCGCACTGTTGATGCGGTAGCGGTCCTGCATGTAGTAGATGCCGGTGCCCGGTTCTAGCAGGGTGTGCAGCAGCAGCCCCTCCTGCATCGGCGTCAGCGGGTAGACATCCTCGATTTCGGCTGCCGGCACCGGCAAGGTATCGATCTGCTCCTGGGTCAGTTGGGCCAGCGGGAAGTCCGACGGCGTGAAGCTACCGTTGCCCTCGGCCAGACAGTGGGCGACCAGCGCCAGCAGTTCCTGGCGATAGGCTTCGGCCAGCTCGGCGATGGTCGTTTCGTCGTAGCGCTCGGCACTGAAGGTCCAACGCAGTTGCAAGGCACCACCATAGACCTGGCCATCCACGCTCAGCCAGTTGGGCAGTGGAGCATCCAGGTCATGGGCCAGGCCCGCCGGGGTATCCAGCGGCTGGAACACGGCATTGGTGTCGAACTGCTGATCGAACTGCCCCAGGTAGTTGAAGGTGATGCGCGCCTGTGGCAACGCCGCCATGCGCTCACGCCCCGCAGTATCGGCCAGGTAGCGCAGCACGCCATACCCCAGCCCTTTGTGCGGCACCTGGCGCAGTTGTTCCTTGATGCCCTTGATCGAAGCACTGCGCGCGGCATCGTTGTTACCGGCTGCCGGGCTCAGGCTCAGCGGATAGGCGTTGGTGAACCAGCCGACGCTGCGGGTCAGGTCGATGTCTTCGAACAGCCCTTCGCGACCATGCCCCTCAAGCTGTACCAGCACCTGCTCATCGCCGCTCCAGTGGCTCAGGGTGCGGGCCAGGGCGGTCAGCAGCAAGTCGTTGACCTGGGTGTGATAGGCCGCTGGTGCCTGCTGCAGCAGTTGGCGGGTCTGCTCGGTGTCGAGCTCGATAGCCAGGGTGCGGGCATGGCGGTGCAGGTTGCCGCCCTGCGGGTGATCGCACGGCAGTTCGCGGCGCACACGTCCCAGTTGCCCCTCCCACCAGTCCAGCTCGTCACGCAGCGAGTCGCTGCCGGCATAGCTGGCCAGGCGCGCCGACCAGTCGCCCATGGCATGGGTCTTGGCCGCCAGGGTTTCACCGCGATACAGCGCCTGCAGGTCTTCGAGCAACACACGCCAGGACACGCCGTCGACCACCAGGTGGTGGATGGCCAGCAGCAAGCGTTGCTCGCCTGCGCCATCGGTCAGCAACAGGCCGCGCAACAGGGGCCCTTGCTGCAGGTCGAGGCTGCGCTGCACGTCGGTATAGAGCGCCTGGCAATCACTGAAGTCACCGACTGTCGCCGTCCACAGCAGCGGCTGGGCACTCGCCTGGTCGTATTCGCCCTGCCAGCGATCTGCGGCCTGGAGGAAGCGCAGGCGCAGACTGTCGTGATGCTGCACCAGCGCCGCCAGTGCAGTCTCCAGCCGTTCGGCGTGCAGCGGCTTGCGTGCTTGCAGCAGCACCGCCTGGTTCCAGTGCTGTGGCTGTGGCACCTCGCTGTCGAAGAACCAATGCTGGATCGGCGTCAGACCGATACGGCCCTGACGCGCCCCCTGCTCCACATGCGTCGGCGCCGCGCCATGGGTGACCACGGCTGCCAGGGTCTGGATGGTCTGGTGCTGGAACAGGTCGCGCGGGGTGAACTGCAGGCCCAACTGACGGGCGCGGCTGACCACCTGGATCGACAGGATCGAGTCACCGCCCAGTTCGAAGAAGTTGTCCTGTACCCCCACGCGGGAAACGTTGAGCACCTCACACCAGATCTGCGCCAACTGCGTCTCCAGCTCATTGGTCGGCGCCTGGTAAAGCTGGTGTGCCTGCTCGAGGTCCGGCGCTGGCAGCGCCCGCCGGTCGAGCTTGCCATTGCCCATCAGCGGCAGGCGCTCGAGCAGCACCAGGTGCGCAGGCACCATGTAGTCAGGCAGGTGCTGGCGGGCATGGGCCTTCACCGCCTCGCGCAGGTGCGCCTGGGCCTCGCTGCCACCTTTGGCCTGATCACAGACCAGGTAGCCCACCAGTTGCTTGCCGCCCGGCAGGTCGAGGGCCAGGACCACGGCCTCCTCGACAGCGGCGTGCTCCTGCAGGCGGCTTTCGATCTCGCCCAGCTCGATGCGGAAACCACGGATCTTCACCTGCTGGTCAGCCCGGCCGATGTACTCGACCAGCCCGTCGGCGCGCAGGCGCACCAGGTCGCCGGTGCGATACAGCCGGCCACCGTCATGGCTGAAGGGGTCGGCGACGAAACGTTCGGCCGACAGCCCCGGACGGTCGTGATAGCCCTGGGCGAGGCCCGCGCCACCGACATACAGCTCACCAATGCCACCCTGGGGCAACAGCGCCAGGTCCTCGTCGAGAATGTAGCCGGTGCGCGCCCCGATCATGCGGCCAATCGGCACGCTGCCCGCATCGGCTGACAAGGTTTCGGGTGCCAGGCATGCCAGCGGCATGACCACGGTTTCGGTCGGGCCGTAGGCATTGAAGAACTGCTGCGGAGCAAAGGCCTGACGGATGCGCTGCAGGTGTTCGCCCGTCAGCGCCTCGCCGCCGGTGATCACCAGACGCACCGGCAGTTGCTCGCCACGCGCGGCCAGGAACTGCGCCAACTGGCTACCGTAGCTCGGGGTGAAACCGAGAATGCTCACCTGCTGCTCGCACACCAGGTCGCAGATCTCTTCTGCGCCCCATTGCCCCTGGGCACGCAGCACCACCCGTGCACCGCACAGCAGCGGCGTGAGCAGGCGTTCGCTGGCCGCATCGAAGTTGATCGAATAGAAATGCAGCTCGCAATCGTCGCTGCGCATGCCGAAGTCGGCGATCACCGCCTGGCAGTGCATGGCGATCTCGCCATGGCTGACTACCACGCCCTTGGGCTTGCCGGTTGAGCCGGAGGTGTAGATCAGGTACGCCTGGTGCTGCGGCAGGTTGAGGTTGTCCAGTGGCGCATCGCTGTAGGCAGACAGCGATGCGGCGTCGTCCTCCAGGCTCCAGGTGAGCACACCGGCCGGCAGCTCGCCGAGGGTCGCGAGCAAGTCGCGCTGGCCGATCAGCAGGCCCAGGCGGCTGTCCTCGATCATGTAGTGCAGGCGCTCGAGGGGGTATTCCGGATCGAGCGGCACATAGGCACCACCGGCCTTGAGGATCGCCAGCAGGCCGACCACCATCTGCGTCGAGCGCTCCAGCGCCAGGCCCACCCGCACCTGCGGGCCGACACCCCGCTCACGCAGGGCACGGGCCAGGCGGTTGGCCTGCTGATCGAGTTCGGCGTAGCTCAGGTGCTGGCCGGCAAAGGTCAGCGCCAGTGCCTGGGGCGTGCGCTCGACCTGGGCGGCGAACAGCCCGTGCAGGGTCTGGTCGAGGTCGAAGTCCTGCTCGCCCTGAAGTTGACCGACCAGCTCCTGCAGCTCGGCGCCCGACAGCATCGGCAGTTCGCACAGGCGCTGCTGCGGATCGTCCAGCATCGCAGCCAGCAACTGCTGCAAGTGTTCGGCCATGCGCGCGATGCGCGGCTCATCGAACAGGTCGCGGCTGTAGGTCAGGCAGCAGCCCAGTCGGCCGTCCAGGTCGGTGACTTCCAGGTACAGGTCGAACTTGGTGGCGCTGGCGTCGTTGACCAGGTAATCCACCTGCATGCCCGCCAGTGTGCGGCTTTGCTGGAAAACCCAGCGCTGCACGTTGCACATCACCTGGAACAACGGGTTGTAGGCACTGCTGCGCGGCGGCTGCAGGGCTTCGACCAATTGTTCGAACGGCAAGTCCTGGTGCGACTGGCCGTCGATGATGGTCTGGCGCATCTGCTCGAGCAACGCGGCGGCGCTCATCTGCCCATCCAGTTCGCAACGCAGCACCTGGGTGTTGAGGAAGGCACCGATCAGCCCCTCGCTTTCCGGACGGATGCGGTTGGCCACCGGCGCGCCGATACGCAGGTCGCGCTGGCCGCTGTAGCGGTGCAGCAGGGCGGCCAGCGAGGCGGTCATGGTCATGAACAGGGTCAGCCCACGCTGGCTGTTGAACGCATGCACACGCTCGACCAGCGCCGGGTCGAGGTCGAAGCGGTACAGCTCGCCGCGATGGCTCTGCACCGCCGGGCGCGGGCGGTCGGTCGGCAGTGCCAGCACCGGGTGCTCGTCGCCCAGGCGTGCTTTCCAGTAGTCTAGCTGGCGCGCGCCCTCGCCGCCTTCAAGCCACTGGCGCTGCCAGACGCTGTAGTCCAGGTACTGCACCGGCAGCGGCGCCAGCGGCGATTCGCGTTCGTCGACGAAGGCTTCGTAGAGCTCGCCCAGCTCGCGGGCGAAGATGTCCATCGCCCAACCCTCGGTGACGATATGGTGCAGGGTCAGGACGAAATAGTGCTCACGCTCCTGCACCTTGACCAGGCAGGCGCGCAGCAACGGACCACGCTCCAGGTCGAACGGCTGGTGCGCCTGTTCGTCAGCCAATTGCTGCAGGCGTTGCTGGCGATTGTCGGCCGGCAGCGTGCTGAAGTCCTGCCAGTCCAGGTGCAGGCTGCTGTCGTCGGCCACGCACTGGTAGGGCTTGCCGTCGATGCTGGGGAAGGTGGTGCGCAGGGTTTCGTGGCGTACGATCAACGCCTGCAGGGCACGTTCGAAGGCGTCCACATGCAGCGCGCCGCGTAGACGCGCCATGCCGCCGACGTTGTATGCGGGGCTGTCCGGTTCCATCTGCCATAGGAACCACATGCGCTGTTGCGAGTACGACAGCGGCACGGCCTGACGGCGGTCGACTCGGGCGATCTCGCCCTGCAGGTTGCACCCACCGCTGGCGCGGATCCGCGCGATCTCGGCGCAGAACGCGCCCAGCTCACTGGCCTCGAACAGCGCCTTGAGCGGCAGTTCGACGTCGCAGGCCTGACGGCAGCGCGAAACGATCTGGGTGGCCAGCAGCGAGTGGCCACCAAGGGCGAAGAAGTCGTCCTGCAGGCCTACCCGGGGCAGGTTCAGCACCTCGCGCCAGATCGCCGCCACCTGCTGCTCCAGCGCGGACTGCGGTTCGACGTGTTGGCGTTGCTGCCAGACCGGCGTCGGCAACGCCTTGCGATCGACCTTGCCGCTCGGGCCCAGTGGCATCTGCGCCAGGTGAACCAACTGCGCTGGCACCATGTAGGCGGGCAGTTGCGCGCCGAGGGTAGCGAGCAAGGCGGCACTCTGCTCGACACCGCTGTAGTAGCCGACCAACTGCGCGCCGACGGCGTCCCGGTGAATCAGCACCAGCGCCTGCTCGACACCTGGCTGGGCCAGCAGCACCGCCTGGACCTCTTCAGGCTCAACGCGGAAGCCGCGCACCTTGACCTGCTGGTCGAGGCGCCCGAGGTATTCCAGCGCACCGTCGTGCACCAGCCAGCGCGCGCGGTCGCCGCTGCGGTACAGACGCTGGCCGTCGCCATCGGGCTGCGGCACGAAACGCTCGGCGGTCAGGCCCGGGCGCCCAAGGTAGCCACGGGCCAGGCCTGCGCCACCGAGGCACAGCTCGCCCGGCACGCCCGGTGCGGTCAGTTCGAATTCATCATCCAGCACACGGCACAGCACATTGGCCAGCGGACGGCCGATGGGCGAGCGCTCGCCATCCTCGCGCTGGCTGTGCCAGTGGGTGACGTTGATCGCGGTCTCGGTCGGACCATAACGATTGTGCAACTGCACCTGGGGCAGCAACGCCAGGGCTCGGTCGCGCAGGCTGGCAGGCAACGCCTCGCCACCGGAGAACAGCCGACGCAGGCTGGTGCAACCCGCGGCCAGCGGCTCCTGGACAAACACCTGCAACAGCGGCGGCACGAAGTGCAGCGTGGTCACCCCATGCTGCTGCACCAGCGCGGCGATGCGCTGTGGATCGCGATGTTCACCGGGGCCGGCCAGCACCAGGCGGCAGCCGGTGACCAGCGGCCAGAAGCATTCCCACACCGACACGTCGAAGCTGATCGGTGCCTTCTGCATCAGCACGTCGTGCTCGTCCAGCGCATAGGTGGCCTGCATCCATTGCAGGCGTTCGGCCAGGGCCGCGTGGGTGTTGCCCACGCCCTTGGGCTGGCCGGTGGAGCCGGAGGTATAGATCACATAGGCCAGGTGCTCGCCTTCCAGGTGCAGGCCTGGGGCCTGGCTGGGCCAGGTGTCCAGGTGCAACTGGTCCAGCGCGATGGTACTGACGCCCTCGACCTGGGGCAGGCGCTCGAGCAAGTTACTTTGGCTCAGCAGCAGGCCCGCGCCACAGTCGGCGAGCATGTAGGCCAGGCGTTCGGCCGGGTAGTCGACGTCCAGCGGCACATAGGCGCCGCCCGCCTTGAGGATCGCCAGCAGGCCGACCAGCAGTTGCGGCGAGCGTTCTACAGCGATGGCCACGCATGTGTCCGGGCCGACACCCTTGTCACGCAGGTAGTGGGCCAGACGGTTGGCCTGCTGGTGCAGGCTGGCGTAGTCGAGCTGACCGCCCTCCCACACCAGGGCGATGCGCTCCGGTGTCAGGCGTGCCTGTTCGTTGAGCTGCTCGACCAGCAAGGTCTTGGCGGGCTCGACCGGCGCCTGGCCCCAGGCGAGCAGTTGTGCGCGGGCTGGCTCATCCAGCAGTTGTACCTCGCCCACAGCCAGTTGCGGCTGCGCGCAGACCTGCTCGAGCAGCGCCAGCAGGTGCTGGGCCAGACGCTTGACCGTGCTGGCTTCGAACAGCTCGGCGGCGTAGTCGAAGGCCAGTGTCAGCCGGCCCTGGTGATCTTCCTCACTGTGCAGTTGCAGGTCGAACTTGGCCTCGCGACTGTGCCAGGGCAGTTCTTCGGCAAGCAGGCCGGGCAGGCGACGCAGCGCGGACAGATCGCGCTGCTGGTGGTTGAACATGACCTGGAACAGGCCCTGCTCGCGAGCCTGTGGCAGTGCTTCGAGCAGTTGTTCGAATGGCAGGTCCTGGTGCGCCTGGGCGCCAAGGGTGCGTTCGCGCACCTGGGCCAGCAACTGGTCGAACGGCGTACGGCCGTCGAACTCGGCACGCATGACCTGGGTGTTGATGAAGAAACCGACCATGGCCTGGGTCTCCAGGCGCGGGCGGTTGGCGTTGGGGACGCCGACGCGGATGTCGGACTGGCCGCTGTAGCGCTGCAGCAAGGCTTGCCAGCCCGCCAGCAGGACCATGAACAGGCTCGCCTGCTGGTCACGGGCCAGGCCCTTGAGCGCTTCGCCGAGCTTGGCTGGCACTTTCATATTCAGGCGCGCGGCACGCTGCTCGCGCAGTGCCGAGCGCGGATGGTCGGTGCACAGGTCGAGCACCGGCAAGTCGTCGCCCAGTTGCGCCGTCCAGTATTCCAACTGGCGCGCAGCCTCGCCCTCTGCCAGCCACTGGCGCTGCCAGGTGCCGTAGTCGGCGTAACCCAGCGCCAGCGGCGCAAGACTGGCCTGCTGGCCCTGGCAATGTGCGGCGTAGAGTCGGGCGAACTCTTCGAGCAGGATATTCAGCGACCAACCGTCGGCGACGATGTGATGCAGGGTCACCCACAGTTGGTGCTCCTCATCGCCCAGGCGTGCCAGGGTCACGCGCAGCAGCGGGCCCTCGCGCAAGTCGAACGGCTGGCGGGCCTCATGTTCGCGACGGTTGGCGATCTCGCTGGCGTCCAGCCCCTCGAGATCGGCACGCTGCAAGGTAAATTCGGCGTGCGCCAGCACATGCTGCAGGGCCTCGCCATCCAATTCGCTGAAACGGGTGCGCAGGGACTCGTGGCGCTCGACCAGCGCCTGGAAGCTCGCCTGCAGCGCCGCCTCGTCCAACTCGCCACGCAGGTGCAGGCCGGCTGGAATGTTGTAGGCAGCGGACTGGGGCTCAAGTTGCCACAGCAACCACAAGCGGTTCTGCGCCAGCGACTGCGGCAATGCCTTGGCGCGGTCGAGGGTGGCGATGGCACCGGTGCCCTGCCCGCCCTGCTCCAGCACGCAAGCCACCGCGGCACTGTAGTCGGCCAATACCGGCGCCTCGAACAAGGTACGCAGGCTGAGCGTGATGCCCAGCTCGTCGGACAGCCGCGCGGTGACCTGGGTGGCGGCGATGGAGTTGCCGCCCAGCAGCAGGAAGTGATCGTCCGCCGCCACCGCCTCCACCTTGAGCAGTTCGCGCCACACTGTCGCGATGCGCGCCTGCAGGGCATCGCCTGAGGTGCCTTGCTCGGCGGATGCTTCATCGGCCGGGAAGCGGGCGTAGCAATCGAGGCTGCCGTCGTTCATGCGCAGGCGGCAAGCCGAGCGCTGCAGCTTGCCGCTGGAGGTCTTGGGCAGTGCCCCCGGATTGAGCAGCAACACCACCGCCGGCGCCTGGCGGCAGGCGTCGGCGATGACCTGGCGCAGGGTCTTGATCAGCGCCTCGGGGGGCATTGCCTTCTGCACGTTGCGGCTGACTTCCACCGCCACGCCGATGCCCTCTTCGCCCCGGTCGTCCACGGCGAACACCGCCACGCGCCCCTTGCGCAACACCTCGACCTCACGTTCGAGGGTCTTCTCCAGATCCTGCGGATAGAGATTCTGGCCACGCACGATCAGCATGTCCTTCAGCCGCCCGGTGACGAACACCTCGCCATCGCGCATGAAGCCCAGGTCGCCGGTGCGCAGCCAGGTCTGGCCGTCCATCTCGACAAAGGTACGCGCCGTGGCCTCGGGGTTGCGCCAGTAGCCCAGCGCAATGCTTGGGCCACCGGCCCAGATTTCACCCACCCGGTTATCGCCCAGCACAGCGAGTTGCTGCGGTTCGACGATACGCACCGCATGGCCCGGCTGCGGATAGCCGCAGCTCATCAGCACGCTGCCCTTGCCAGACTCGGCGCGGTTGGCGGCGAAGGCCTCGGCATCGAGCTCCAGCGCGCCGATGCCCTGGCCGCGTCGGCTGCCGCTGACGAACAGCGTGGCTTCGGCCAGCCCGTAGCTGGCGAAGAAGCTGCTCGCCTGGAAGCCGCAGGCGGCGAACTTGCTGGCGAAGGTTTCGAGGCTGTCCTGGCGGATCGGCTCGGAACCAGAGTAGGCCACGCGCCAGCGGCTCAGATCGAGCCCGGCCAAGGCCGCTTCGCTGACCCGCTCGCTGCACAGGCGATAGGCGAAATCCGGACCGCCGCTGATGGTGCCGCCGTATTCGCTGATCGCCTGCAACCAACGCAGGGGCCGGGCAAGGAAGTAGCCCGGCGACATCAGCACACAGGGCACGCCGCTGAAGATCGGTTGCAGCAAGCCGCCGATCAGGCCCATGTCGTGGTACAGCGGCAGCCAGCTGACGATCACGTCGTCGGGGTTGAGGTCGATGCCGAAGCCCTGGCGGATCAACTGCTCATTAGCCACCAGATTGCCATGGCTGACCTGCACCCCCTTGGGCAGTGCGGTGGAGCCGGAGGTGTACTGCAGGAAGGCGATGTGCTCGCCGGCCAGCGCCGGCTCACGCCAGTCGTCGGCCAATTCCGGGGCCAGGCGGTCCACCGCCAGCAGGCCTGGGGCTGCGTCCGTCGCCAGGGCGTCGAGGCCCTGCAAACTGTCATGAAGCGCTTCTACCGTCAGCAGCAGACGCGGCTGGGCATCGTCGATGATCGACAGCAGGCGCTCCTGATGGTGTTGGCGCGAAGACTCCGGCGGATAGGCCGGCACTGCGATCACCCCGGCATACAGGCAGCCGAAGAACGCCGCGACATAGTCCGGACCACTGGGGAACAGCAGGATCGCGCGGTCGCCGAATGCGGCACGGGCCTGCAGGGCGGCGGCGATGGTACGGGCGCGCTGGTCCAGCTCGCGGTAGCTGAGCACCGCCTGTTCGCGGGGATCGTCGGCCAGAAAGCGCAAGGCGATCCGGTCCGGGGTCGCCGCGGCGCGTTGCGCCAGGGCCTGGACCAGCGTGAGCGGGAGTTCGAAGGCGTCCGTCATGGAGTGTTCCTGCCAGTGTCTGGGTAAGTCGGGCCGGGGCCGGGCCAGGTGCGCAAGGCACGCAGGGCGGGCGGCAGTCGGCGGCCGGATGTACACAGGGGAACGGATGGGCCGGAGAAATAATTAGAAACGTCGCTGGCCTGCGGACGACGTTCACACAGTGGTCATGGAGGGGGTGGAGCTTAGACTGCAATCGAATAGAGACTCACTTACTTCTGTATTTGACAATCATTATCATTCTGAATAGTTTGTCGCACGTCGTAGGAAGCATCGCCAAACGGTGTGCTCCCTTTCCCCACAGAGACAAGGTGATTTCCATGGCGGAACAACTATCCACAAGTAAGTGCGATTCACCATTACTCCAGGCGTTCGTCGACAATCGCAGCATCCTCGTCAAGATTGCCGCCCGTATCACGGGCTGTCGGTCGCGCGCCGAGGATGTGGTGCAGGATGCCTTCTTCCGGCTCGGTTCCGCGCCGCAGATTACGTCCTCGTTCAAGGCCCAGCTCAGCTATCTGTTCCAGATCGTGCGCAACCTGGCCATCGATCACTATCGCAAGCAGGCGATGGAGCTGAAGTACTCGGGTAGCGAGGAAGAAGGCATGAATGTGGTGATCCAGAATGCCTCGCCAGAATCCACCCACATCAACCTTGCGACCCTCGAACACATCGCCGAAGCGCTCAACGAGCTGCCCCAGCGCACGCGCTACGCGTTCGAGATGTACCGCCTGCACGGCGTGCCGCAAAAAGACATCGCCAAGGAGCTCGGGGTCTCGCCGACGCTGGTCAACTTCATGATCCGCGACGCGCTGATCCACTGCCGCAAGAACAGCCGCCAGGCCGAGGGCTGACCGCCTCACAGGTACAGCGTACAGCACCTGCCCAGCGTGGTCGGGCCGCCCAGCGGCCCACGCCCTGCGTGCCGCTAGACCAGCGCGCAGCGATCGAAGAAGCGCTCACGCCCCAGGATCATCAACGCCGCCCGCTTGTGCGGGAAATCGAACTCTTTCTCGCAGTGGAAGCACTGATCGTGCATGTAGCCGATCATCTTGCCGTTGTCGGCGCGCGGCTCGGCGACCACCTGCTGGGTGCGCGGGTCGTCGAGGAACAGGTAGTGCACCAGCGCCGACATCCAGCTCGCCACCTTGTGCGGGCCACGGTGCGCCTGTTCGCCCACGAGCATGTGGATACCGCGGTCGTAGTCATCGGCCGGATAGAACGGCGCGATGCGGTCTTCCTTGGCCCAATAGGCTTCGAAGTAGGCGAACGGCTCATCGTCGAAACAGCCGATGAGCGTCAGGGTGTGCGGGTCTGTCTCGAGCTTGCTCAGGTATTCGCGGTGCTGCTCCAGGCTGCCCTGTTCCTGCCAGAAGTGCGCGACCCGCGGCTCGTTCTGCCAACGGTTGAAGCGCGCCAGGTCCTGCTCGACTTCCAGGGTGCGCAGCGACACCCACGCCCCCAGGCGCGCATCGAAACGGCGATACACCTCGCCCCGGGGCTTGGGCGCGCGGCGCGGATGGCGCTTGCCGTTGCTGATCTGCATCTGCTGCGGGTAGACACCGCTCTGTACCTCGCCAAGCCAGGGCTGCGGCAACTGCCAGAACAGCGCCCGCTCGCAGATCAATACGTCCGCTTGCTCGCTGGCGACCAGCAAGCCGCTCGCCAGCAGCGCCGGCAGCCACGCTGGCGTCTTCGGCAAATGCCAGGCCAGGCGCTGGCAGGCGGGATCGCGCGACAGCAGCCAGTAGCAGGCGGCCCACAGGGCCTGGGCGCCGCGATCCGGGCAGACGGTTTCCAGGTGAACCTGCACGGGGTCGGCGGGCACCAGGCGCACCTGGATCAGCGGGCGGCCCTCCAGGGTCAGACTCAACCGGGAAGCGGTCTCGTCACCTTGCAGGCTGTGCCATCGCGGAAGGGAAAGCGGCGTCGAAGCGGCATCGAAAGGCATGGTCATGGCTCACGGAAAAATGGGATCACACTCAAGTGTCTGAACGTGATCGCAGCCCGGGAATTTAATTGCGCGGCGTTTGCACGGTGATCCGATAAGGGCCGAAAAGCGCCGCCAGCTCACCGCTGTCGCGCAGGCGCTGCATCAGCTGGGCGAAGGCTTCGGCGCGGATCGGCGCGCCAGGGCGCAGCAGTGCATAGTGATGGTAGACCTGATCGACCCGCTCCGAGGCCAGCAGCTCGCTGTCCTTGGTCGGGTTGCGCTTGAGGTAGTCACTCAGGTACGAGCGGGTCACCAGGGCAATGTCCGCGCGCTCGCGTTGCACCATCGACAGGTTGCTGTCGTGGGAGTACGAGAGGATGGCCCGGAAGGTCTTCTTCAGGTACTCGGGGTCGGGATTGAAATCGGCAAACGCGTAGTGATAGCCGTTGAACAACGCCAGGCGCTTGCCTTTGAGGTCATCGAAATAATGCTGGTCACGCCCGGCCTGACGATGGGCGACGAAGATCTCGGCATCTTCCAGGCCCATGTCGACCGCCGTGTGCGGGATCTGCTGCCAACCCCATTGCGGGTTCTCGAAGATCGCCATGTCGGTGCGCGCTTGCTGGAAATCACCGAAGCGGCGCGGGATCGAGGTTGGCACCAGAACGAAACGGTAACCAGCCTGGAGCTGGTTCAGCGCCTCGGCGAACTGCGGCAGCAACCCTGTATCGGCACCCTGCTCCGGACGCACCGTGTAAGGCGGGAAATGCGCGGCCCCGATCCGCACCTCCACCACGTCGGCGGCACAGGCCGGCCCGGCCAGCCACAGTGCAGCGAGCATCATCAGGGATGACAGGGCCTTGAGGGCGGGCGGTGGCGTCAAGTGAGGCACTCAAATCACGGGTTTGGACCTTGATGCGCCTAAGCTAGGCGTTTTCCTGTCAGGGCACAACCGCTGGTTATGCCAAAATAGCGGCATTCTGCCAGGGGATGCCGTAAGGGTTCTGGATTGGCTACGCTCTAGGGGCCCGCGGCCCTGCTCTCTCGTCCGACGCCGCGGACCACAGCGTCTTGCAAGGGAGCCTGGTATGGGCCATTGGCTGGTCATCGACCTGGAAGCCACCACCGACGACGGTGGCTGGCCGGTCACCGAGATGGAAATCATTGAAATCGGCGCAAGCCTGGTCACTCGCGAAGGTCGCGAGGTCGATCACTTCCAGCGCTTCGTCAAGCCGCGGCGGCGTCCGCAACTGACACCCTTCTGCCGTGAGCTGACGCACATCGGCCAGGCCAGTATCGACAGCGCGGCGTCGTTCGCCGAGATCTGGGAGCAGTTCGAACGCTGGCTGGGCCATCATCGGGCGCAGTTGCAGGCCTGGGTCAGTTGGGGCGACTACGACCGCCAGCAGTTGCTGCAGGAATGGCAGCAGCACCAGGTCAACAGCCTGCTGGCGCAATTGCCGCACATCAATCTCAAGCAGCGCTTCGCCAAGGCCCGTCACCTGCAGCGTCCCACCGGCCTGAACGGTGCACTGCAACTGGCCGGCATGCAGTTCGTCGGGCAACAGCACCGGGCGCTGGAGGATGCACGCAATACCGCACGGTTGCTGCCCTTGAGCCTCACCTGAAAGCAGATGACGACCGCGCAGGGCTTGGGCATACTGGCCAGCCTTTTTTCAGCCCTTCTGTTCAGGAGTCGCCCATGTTCCAGGTCAACGAGTACTTCAACGGCACCGTCAAGTCGATCGCCTTCGCAGGCGAAGAAGGTCCGGCCACCGTGGGCGTGATGGCCCCGGGCGAATACGAGTTCGGCACCGCCAAGCGCGAGATCATGCACGTGGTGTGCGGCGCCCTGATCGTCAAGCTGCCGGGCAGCGACAACTGGGAAACCTTCAACGCAGGCGACAAGTTCAATGTGCCGGCCGACAGCAAGTTCCAGCTGCAGGTGAAGGTCGATACCGCTTACCTGTGCGAGTATCGCGACTAAGCATCAGGCTCTTCGCGGGCTTGCCCGCGAAGAATCCAGCGCTAACCCTTCAGAAACCCCGCCACCTTCTCAGCCGCCGCCTGCAGATGCTGCTCATGGCTGAACCCTGAAGCTTTCAGCGGCTTCAGATCATGATCCCCCGCCACCAGCCAGTTCACCTCGATCGCCGTTGACAGTTCATACCCCTGAACCGCCTCGCGATTGCCCAGCGCATCCCGCTCGCCCTGGACAATGAGCGTGGGCGTCTTCAGCCCGGCCAGATGCTCGACCCGCGGTTTCTCCGGCTTGCCCACGGCATAGAACGGATACCCCAGGCACACCAGCGCATCCGCCTCCAACTCATCGGCCAGCAAACTGGCCATGCGCCCGCCCATGGACTTGCCGCCAATGGCCAAGGTGCCCGTGACCAATGGTCGCACCTGCCCATACACCTCGCGCCAGCACTCGAGCAGCACCTTCTGCGGGTTGGGCGGACGCTTGCCGCCGTTTATGCGGCGCTCGGCCATGTAGGGAAATTCGAAGCGGATCACCCCGACCCCAAGCCCCGCCAGCCTTTGCGCAATCTCGTCCATGAACGCGCTGTCCATCGGCGCCCCCGCGCCGTGGGCCAGGATCAGTGTGCAGGAACGCCCCTGATCGCCCCGGATTTGCGGAGGATCGACGCGCAAGCCTGGGACATTTCCCACTTGGGCCCATTGATCCCCGTCAATACCGGCACATTGCCCATCTTTCATGCTTGCCTCGCTGTTTAGCCTGCCTATAACCGTGGATGGGAACCCATACATGAACACAACCAGCAGTACCGCCTACAACTACAAGGTGGTCCGCCAATTCGCCATCATGACGGTGGTGTGGGGCATCGTCGGCATGGGGCTCGGTGTCTTCATCGCCGCGCAACTCGTGTGGCCGAGCCTCAACTTCGACCTCCCCTGGACCAGCTTCGGCCGTCTGCGACCGCTGCACACCAACGCAGTGATCTTCGCCTTCGGTGGCTGTGCCCTGTTCGCCACCTCCTATTATTCGGTGCAGCGCACCTGCCAGACCATCCTCTTCGCGCCTAAATTGGCCGCATTCACCTTCTGGGGCTGGCAACTGGTGATCCTGCTGGCGGCAATCAGCCTGCCACTGGGCTACACCAGCTCCAAGGAATACGCCGAACTGGAATGGCCGATCGACATCCTGATCACCATCGTCTGGGTCTGCTACGCCATCGTGTTCTTCGGCACGCTGATGAAGCGCACCACCAAGCACATCTACGTGGGCAACTGGTTCTTCGGTGCCTTCATCCTCACCGTGGCGATCCTGCACATCGTCAACAACCTGGAGATGCCGGTCAGCCTGACCAAGTCGTACTCGGTCTACGCCGGGGCCACCGACGCCATGGTGCAATGGTGGTACGGCCACAACGCCGTAGGTTTCTTCCTGACCGCAGGCTTCCTGGGGATGATGTACTACTACGTGCCCAAGCAGGCCGAGCGACCGGTGTATTCCTATCGCCTGTCCATCGTGCACTTCTGGGCGCTGATCACCCTGTACATCTGGGCCGGCCCCCACCACCTGCACTACACCGCCCTGCCCGACTGGGCCCAGTCACTGGGCATGATCATGTCGCTGATCCTGCTCGCACCGAGCTGGGGCGGGATGATCAACGGCATGATGACCCTCTCCGGTGCCTGGCACAAACTGCGCAGCGACCCGATCCTGCGCTTCCTCGTGGTGTCGCTGGCGTTCTACGGCATGTCGACCTTCGAAGGCCCGATGATGGCGATCAAGACCGTCAACGCCCTCTCCCACTACACCGACTGGACCATCGGCCACGTCCACGCCGGCGCCCTGGGCTGGGTGGCGATGATCTCCATCGGCGCGCTGTACCACACCATTCCCAAGGTGTTCGGCAAGCAGCAGATGCACAGCATCGGCCTGATCAACGCGCACTTCTGGCTGGCGACCATCGGCACCGTGCTCTACATCGCCTCGATGTGGGTCAACGGCATCGCCCAGGGCCTGATGTGGCGCGCGGTCAACAGCGACGGCACGCTCACCTACTCGTTCGTCGAAACCCTGGTGGCCAGCCACCCCGGCTTCATCGTGCGCTTCGTCGGCGGGGCGATCTTCCTCAGCGGCATGTTCCTGATGGCCTGGAACACCTGGCGCACCGTGCGTTCGCCAGCGCTCGACGCCGCCCCTGCGAACGCCCAGCTGGCTTGAGGAGACACGCCTGATGAAACATGAAGTCATCGAGAAAAACGTCGGCCTGCTGGCCTTGCTGATGGTGTTCGCCGTCAGCATCGGCGGCCTCACGCAGATCGTCCCGCTGTTCTTCCAGGACGTCACCAACAAGCCGGTCGAGGGCATGAAGCCCTACACCGCGCTGCAACTGGAAGGCCGTGACATCTACATCCGCGAAGGCTGTGTAGGTTGCCACTCGCAGATGATCCGTCCGTTCCGCGCCGAAACGGAGCGCTATGGCCACTACTCGGTGGCCGGTGAAAGCGTGTGGGACCACCCCTTCCTCTGGGGTTCCAAGCGTACCGGCCCGGACCTGGCTCGCGTCGGTGGACGCTACTCGGACGACTGGCACCGCGCGCACCTGTACAACCCGCGCAACGTGGTACCGGAATCGAAGATGCCGGCCTACCCGTGGCTGGTCGCACAACCGGTCGACAACAGCCACACCGACACCAAGCTGCGTGTACTGCGCACCCTCGGCGTGCCCTACACCGACGAGGACATCGCCAGCGCCCGCGACGCGGTCAAGGGCAAGACCGAGATGGATGCGTTGGTCGCCTACCTGCAGGTGCTGGGCACCTCGATCAAGAACAAGAGGTGAACACGATGGAATTCGACATCGGCATGATCCGCGGCCTCGGCACCCTGGTGGTGATGATCGCCTTCATCGGCCTGTCGCTCTGGGTGTTCAACCGCCGCCGCGACCGTGATTTCGCCGAAGCGCGCCTGCTGCCCTTCGACGACGACCGCCTGCCCCCTGCCGGGCAGGAACCTGCCATGAGGAGTAACGGGCAATGACCACCTTCTGGAGTACGTACATCAGCGTACTGACCATCGGCAGCCTGATCGGCCTGACCTGGTTGCTGCTCGCCACACGCAAGGGCCAGAGCCACGACACCAGCGACCAGACCATGGGCCACAGCTTCGACGGGATCGAGGAATACGACAACCCGCTGCCCAAATGGTGGTTCTGGCTGTTCGTCGGCACCCTGGTGTTCTCGGTGGGCTACCTGATCCTCTACCCGGGCCTGGGTAACTGGAAAGGCATCCTGCCCGGCTACGAGAACGGCTGGACCCAGGTCAACGAATGGCAGAAAGAAATGGACAAGGCCGATGCCCGCTTCGGGCCGATCTTCGCCAAGTTCGCCGCCATGCCGGTGGAGGAAGTGGCCAAGGATCCGCAGGCATTGAAGATGGGCGCACGCCTGTTCGCCTCCAACTGCTCGGTGTGCCATGGCTCGGACGCCAAAGGGGCCTATGGTTTCCCCAACCTGACTGACAAGGACTGGCGCTGGGGCGGTGAACCCGAGACCATCAAGGCCTCGATCATGAACGGCCGCCATGGCGTGATGCCAGCCTGGGCCGAGGTGATCGGCGAGCAGGGCGTGGCGGATGTGGCCGCCTTCGTGTTGAGCAACCTGGACGGGCGCAGCTTGCCTGAAGGGATCAAAGCCGACATGGCCAAGGGCAAGGAAATCTTCGCCAGCAACTGCGTGGCCTGCCATGGGCCGGAAGGCAAAGGCACCCCGGCCATGGGCGCCCCCGACCTGACCCACCCGCAGGCGTTCATCTACGGTTCGAGCTTCGCCCAGTTGCAGCAGACCATCCGCTATGGTCGCCAGGGCCAGATGCCGGCTCAGGCCGAGATCCAGGGCAACGACAAGGTGCACCTGCTGGCGGCTTATGTGTATAGCCTGTCCCATGATGAAAATGCTGAAACGCTGACAGCCAAGTAATACCCCGCAAATCCCTCCTGTGGGAGCGGCGGCTCGCCCTCCCACAGGGGCGCGCCGCTCCCCCTCCCTTGCACCCCCTCCGAACGGAACTAAGCTTGTTGCCACAGTGGCCTCGCGTTGTAGCGATGCCATCGACGCGGCGCATTGCCTGACGCCGCGCGCCAAAAAGGCATCCAAAAAAAAGCTTGACCGATCGATCAGAAAAAGGTGAAAAACGGTACACATTACAGATATTTATTTGTGTACAATCGTTCGACCCGAAACGCCACGGGACGGTGGTGGGCAGGGTATGGACACGGGTCGGCGCAGGGTACCTTGCGTTGCCATAGCCATTGCGGCTATCGAGACTGGCGCCGATTTTTCCACCAACAAGAACACCCAAACCGTGGAACCTTAGCATGAGCACAGCAATCAGTCCGACTGCTTATAACTATAAGGTCGTCCGCCAGTTCGCCATCATGACGGTGGTCTGGGGGATCCTTGGCATGGGCCTCGGCGTCTTCATTGCATCGCAACTGGTGTGGCCGCAGCTCAACTTCGACCTGCCCTGGACCAGCTTCGGACGCCTGCGCCCGCTGCACACCAACCTGGTGATCTTCGCCTTCGGCGGCTGTGCCCTGTTCGGCACCAGCTACTACGTGGTGCAGCGCACCTGCCAGACCCGGCTGATCTCCGACGGCATGGCCGCCTTCACCTTCTGGGGCTGGCAGGCGGTGATCCTCGGCGCGCTGATCACCCTGCCGATGGGCTACACCACCACCAAGGAATACGCCGAGCTCGAATGGCCCATCGCAATCCTGCTGGCCATCGTCTGGGTCACCTATGCCGTGGTGTTCTTCGGCACCATCGTCAAGCGCAAGACCAAGCACATCTACGTGGGCAACTGGTTCTACGGCGCCTTCATCGTGGTCACCGCGATGCTGCACATCGTCAACCACATCTCGCTGCCGGTCAGCCTGTTCAAGTCGTACTCAGCCTACGCCGGTGCCACCGACGCGATGATCCAGTGGTGGTATGGCCACAACGCCGTGGGCTTCTTCCTCACCACCGGCTTCCTGGGGATGATGTACTACTTCGTGCCCAAGCAGGCGGAGCGGCCGATCTACTCCTACCGCCTGTCGATCGTGCACTTCTGGGCGCTGATCACCCTG
>NZ_JABWRO010000080.1:0-25638 GCF_014268985.1 Pseudomonas sp. RW10S2
CCACAGGGAGATTGGGCTGGCCTTTAGATTCTGAACAGGACAGTTGCTCCTGCAGGTGTGCAGGAGCGGCGTGTCAGAACTTGTAGCCGATACCTACCATGTAGACCCATGGATCGACATCGACACTGACCTTGGTCTTGCCCACGCCCAAGGCGCTTGGGCCGTCGATGGTGGCTTTGGTGTCGATGTCGACGTACCAGACTGCGGCGTTGACCAACAGGTTGTCGGTCAGCATGTAGTCCATGCCCAGCTGGCCAGCCAGGCCGATGGAGTCCTGCAGCTTCATGTTGCTGAAGCCCTGCTGTTTGCGGGCGCTGCTGAGGTCTTCATCGAAGAACAGCGTGTAGTTGATGCCGATACCGGCGTAGGGCTGGAACTTCGACGAGGCTTCCATCGGGTAGTACTGCAGCGACAGGGTCGGTGGCAGTTGCTTGATGTCGGCCAGCTTGCCGTCGAGCCCACCACCCAGGCCCTTGACGCCCACGGTGTGCTTGAACGGCGTGGCGGCCAGCAGCTCGATACCGATGTGGTCGGTGAGCATGTAGGCGAAGGCCAGGCCCAGTTGGGTGTCGCTGTCGAGGGTGGCCTTGGTGCCGGAGACCTTGGCGCCGTCGAGCTTGAGATCGCTGCTGCTTTCGTTCGGCGCGGTGGTGATGGCGCCAGCACGGAGGATGAAGTCGCCCGCCTGGTGGGCGTGGGCAACGGGGGCTGCGAGTGCCAGCGCGACGAGCGAGGCACCGAGCAATGTCTTGTTCATGGAAGCTCCCAGAGGACGTGAGTAATCGAGTAGTCCAATGGTAAGGAGCCGTCCAAACACATTGTTTGACTCAGCTCAACGAAGCGGGCTTCACACGGGCGACACAGTTCTCATTTCAGCTCATATGCGTAGATTTTCTCGGCTTCCATCTGGTATCCGGCGTCGGCCAGCTCGCTACTGGTGTTCTTGACCTGCATGCGTCCCTCGATCCAGTAGGGCTGGTACAGGTCTTCGACGCGCACGCCCATCTCGCTGAAGATGTGCACGATCTGGTTGGACGGCGGCGGCGGCACGTGGATGCAGGCGCCGTAGTAGGGCACCAGGAGAAACTCGGTGGTGCGGCCTTCTTCGCTCACTTCCAGCGGCACGATGTAGCCGGGCAGTTTGATCTGCTGGCCATCCAGCGCTTTCACCACTGGGGCGTCGGGCGCCTGCTGGCGGGCTGCCGGAGCAGACTCGGCAGCGAGCGCGTCGCTCAGCGAGTTGCCCATCTGCGAGAGGTCATGCAGCGGGGTGAGCTGTGGGGGGATGACGGGCGCGCCCTCGGGGATCAGTGCCGGCCAGTCCAGCTCGCGCGGCTCGTCCGCCCAGGCCGGAATGATCAGCACCAGCAGCAACAGCAGGAGGATCTGTAGTGCTTTCTTCGCGGACAAGCCCGCTCCCACAGGGATCGACATGACAAACTCTCAGAGGTGGATCGACAGGCCATCGGCCAGCGACTGCCGGTAGGCACGCCAGGCCGGAACACTGCCCATCAGCAGTGCCGCGCCGAGGATGATCGCCAGCAGGGTCCATTCGTGCGGGCTTGGCCAGGCCAGCGGCAGGAACAGCCCGTAGTTGGACTGTACCGCGTCCTGGGCCAAGGCGATCCCTCCATAGAGCAACCCCAGCCCGGCGACGATACCACTGACCGACAACGCCAGCGCTTCGAGCACCAGCAGCCCGGCGATATGCCAGGGGCGCGCACCCACCGAACGCAGGATGGCCATCTCGCGTCGCCGTTCGTTGAGGCTGGTGAGAATCGCCGTGAGCATGCCGATCAAGCCGGTCAGCACCACGAACAGCGACACCACGAACAACGCCTGCTCGGCGATGCCCATCATGCCCCACAGCTCCTGCAGTGCCACGCCCGGCAGGATCGCCAGCAGCGGCTCACTGCGAAAATCGTTGATTTCGCGCTGCACGCTGAAGGTGGCGATCTTGCTGTTCAGGCCCAGCATGAAGGCGGTGATGGCCGTGGGGCGCAGGTCCATGGTGCGCGCCTGGTCGGCGCTGATGCGTGCGGCGCCGCGAGCCGGTACGCCGTTCTGCCAGTCGACGTGGATGGCCTCCATCCCCGCCAGGCTGATGTGCAGGGTGCGGTCCACGGGCGTGCCGGTGCGCTGCAGGATGCCGACCACGGTGAAGGGTTTGTCGTCGTGCTTGACCAGGCTGATGGTGGCGATGCCGTGGGCCAGCACCAGGGTGTCGCCGAGCTTGTAGTGCAGGGCTTCGGCCACTTCGGCGCCCAGTACCACTTCGAATGGGTCGTTGGCGAACTGGCGGCCCTGGCTCAACTGCAGGTGCTGCTGGCGCCCGTACTGGTAGTGGGTGAAGTAATCGCTGTTGGTGCCCATCACCCGGTAGCCACGGTGCGAGTCGCCCAGGGAGATCGGGATCGCCCACTTGACCCGCGGGTCCTTGGCGTAGTGCTCGAAGCTGTCCCAGCGGATGTTGTTGGTGGCGTTGCCGATACGGAACACCGAGTACAGCAGCAGGTTGACCGACCCCGAGCGCGCCCCGACGATCAGGTCGGTGCCACTGATGGTGTTGGCGAAGCTGGCGCGGGCTTCGGTACGCACGCGCTCCACGGCCAGCAGCAGGCACACCGACAGGGCGATGGCGAAGGCGGTGAGAAACGCGGTGAAACGGCGGTTGGCCAGGCTGGCCAGGGCTAGACGGAGCAGGTACATCAGGCCTCCCGAGGCTTGGCGGCGCGGTTGAGCTCGGCCAGCGACAGGTCGCGGTCGAACAGGGGCGCCAGGCTCTGGTCATGGCTGACGAACAGCAGGCTGGAACCTGCAGCGCGGCATTCGTCGAACAGCAGGCGGATGAACACCTCGCGGGTGTCGGCGTCGAGCGCTGAGGTCGGCTCGTCGGCGATCACCAGTTCCGGCTGGCCGATCAGCGCGCGCGCAGCGGCGACGCGTTGCTGCTGGCCGATCGACAGGGTGTCGGCGCGTCGGGCGAGCAGGTCGGGGTCGCCCAGGCCCAGGTGGGCAAGCAATTGCGCCGCCGCCTGGTGGATGCTGCCATGGCGCTGCGCTGCGCGTTCGGCGCGGCTGCGCGAAAATCGGCAGGGCAATTCGACGTTTTCCTGCACGGAGAGAAACGGCAGCAGGTTGAACTGCTGGAAGATGTAGCCGGTGTGGTCGACGCGGAAACGGTCACGAGCGCCCTGGCCCAGCTCGGCCAGGTTCTGCCCGAGCAGCCGCACTTCGCCCTGGTCGGGCAGGTTGACCCCGCCCAGCAGGCCGAGCAGGGTGGTCTTGCCGCTGCCGCTGGGGCCTTTGAGGAACAGTGCCTCACCGGCCTCCAGGCGGAACTGGGGGATGTTCAGCAACGGCTGCTGACCTGGCCAGGCGAAGACCAGGTCATGCAGTTCGATCAGCGGCTGGCTCATTCAGAACGCAACCACGGCCTTGGCCGGGGTGCTTTCGAAGCCCTTCTGGCCGTTCGGGCCGACCAACTGCACATTGATCTTCTGGGTTTGCGGGTACGCCTTGTACAGCGGCGACAGGTCGATCTGGGTCAGCTTGGCCGGAGCTGCGCAGGTCAGCTGGTAGTGCGCGTGGATCTCGCTGTGCTGGTGTTCATGCGCGTGGTCATGGTCGTGATCGTCGTCACCGTCGTCGTCCTTGGCCGATGGCTCGTCACCGAACAGCGGGCTTTCCAGCTCCTGCTGGTCTTCCTTGCAACCGGCCGCGCTGGCCAGGCCGAACAGTTTGAGCGGCTGTTCGAGTTGTTTGCGCACAGCCTCGACCTTGGCCTTGTCGGCATCGCTGCCAGGCATGTGCTCGAAGCCGACCAGGTTCATTGCCGGGCTCTCCAGCGCCAGCTCCAGGGTATTGCCATCCAGGCCGACGTTCAGGCGTGCGACGCCGTGCTCGTGGGCAGGCAAGGTGCCGTGGGCATGATCGTGGTCGTGATCGTGATCTTCATGGGCCTGGGCAACGGCCAGTGGCAGCAGGGCGAAGGGCAAGGCGAGGAGCAGGCGGCGCATGGACGACTCCGGAAGCGGACGGGAAAGATTTGGTAATGTTATAACAACTTTTCTGGTCGATGCCACACGCTTGGCGCAGGTTTCATGTCGTGGGAGCATGCACGTCATCGATCCGCGATTGAAGGAAGGCAGCGTGAGAATCCGAGGACAGATCGGCGACTGGCCGGTAGATCTGACCATCGAACTGGACCCGGCGGAGTGGGCTCAGCTTGGGCGCAGGCTCGAAGAGGCGCCTGCGGTGGTAGAGGTGGCGAGTACGCCTGTGACTGCGCCAGCGCGGCAGGACGATAGCCAGTGGTCGGCGGCGCGCGAGGTGCTGCGTCAGGCCGGGGCGCTCAGTGGGCCTGAGTTGCTCGAGCGGCTGGAAGGGTTGGCCGGCAGTGTTGCGGCAGGCAAGCGGCTGCTGGTGCGGTTGCGCCACAGCAGTGAAGTGAAGGTGGAAAGCGGGGCGGATGCGCCGGTATATCGCTGGGTAGGCTAGTTGCCGAGGGCGGTGCGTGGCTGGAGGCCACCTCCTGCAGGAGGTGGCTGCGCCTTGGGGCTTAGAACATCGCCGAAGACAACCGGCGGCGGTACACACCCACCAGCGGATGGTCGCCGCCGAGCAGGTCGAACACCTGCAGCATGGCCTTCTGCGGCAGGCCGTTCTCGTAGGCGCGATTGCGCTGGAACAGCTTGAGCAGCCCGTCCAGCGCGGCTTCGTACTGCTGGCGCGCCAGTTGCTGGATGCACAACTGATAGGCCGCATCGTCATCCTGCGGGTTCTGCGCCAGGCGGCTCTTGAGCTCGGCGGCCTCCGGCAGGCTGGCGGCCTGGCGCAGGAAGGTCAGCTGCGCCTTGGCACCGGCCAGCGCGGCCTTGTGTTCATCGCTCTTGACCGCGTCCAGCACCTGCTGCGCGGCGTCCAGGTCGCCGCGCTCGGCCAGGCAGCGGCCGTAGTAGATCAGCGCTTCGGCGTTGCTGTTGTCTTCACCGAGCAGGGCCTGCAGCAGTGCTTCGGCTTCGCTGAAACGGCTTTCGGCGAACAGTGCCTTGGCCTGCTCCAGTGGCGAGGCGGTCGGCGCGGCAGGCATCTGCACATGAGGTTCGAGCATGGCGCGGATGGCCGACTCCGGCTGGGCACCGGCAAAGCCGTCGACCGGCTGGCCATCCTTGAACAGCACCACGGTCGGCAGGCTGCGGATACCGAACTGGGCCACCACCTGCTGCTCGACATCGCAGTTGATCTTGGCCAGCAGCAGCTCGCCCTGGTAGCCCTCGGCGATCTTCGCCAACAGCGGCATCAGCGCCTTGCAGGGCGCGCACCATTCGGCCCAGAAGTCCACCAGCACGGGCTTGTGGAAGGAGTTATCGATCACCAGCTGCTGAAAATTCGCATCGGTGGCGTCGAAGATGTAGGGCGTGGCGGTGTTAGAGGAAGCTTGGCTCATCGCAACTCTCGCAGCTTTCGCAAATTCGGAATGGCACCACTATAAAGGCTCGCGGCTGGCGTGGTACAGGCTGACCCGGCGGAATTCGTGCGGCTCGGCCAGGTCTGGCAGGGTCAGGGCGTCGAGCACGCCGAGCTGGCGATAGAGCGGGTGGCTGAAGTCACGCACCCGCGAATCGGCGACCAGTGCCTGGCGACCCCGACCGAGAAAGGCATCGAGCAAGGGCAGGTTGGCGCGGTCGTACAGTACGTCGGCGACGAGGATCAGGTCGAAGCGGTCGGCTTCGGCGAAAAAATCCTCGCTGTAGCCCAGCGTCACGCCATTGAGCGCGGCGTTGGCGCGGCATGCGTCCAGGGCCAGTGGGTCGAGGTCGCAGGCGACCACTTCCCGCGCACCGGCGCGGGCTGCAGCGATGCCGGCGATGCCCGAACCTGCGCCGAAGTCCAGCACACGCTTGTCACGTACCCATTCGGGGTGCACGGCCAGGTAGCGGGCCATGGCCAGCCCGCTGGCCCAGCAGAAGCTCCAGTAGGGTGGCTCGTCGAGGATGCGCCGGGTTTCGTCGGGGCTGAATGCCCGGTCCATGTTCTCGGCGTCGATCAGCCACAGCTTGAGGTCGCAGCCCGGCAGTTCGCTGATGACCAGGCGCGCCTCGCCAATCAGGCCGCTGAGGGCCTGTTGCAGGTGTAGCGGTGTCACCTTATGGCGCCTTCTCGAAACGCAGTGGGCCGGTGGCCTGGGTTTCGGCCTGGACGATGCGCTGCGGCGGCAGGTGCATGATCAGTTGGCCGGAGCGGCTGGCGCGACCGCGCAGCTCGACTCGGGCACCGGCCGGGAAGGCCTCGGGGTTGAAACGCAGGTGATAGGGCAGGGCCTGGCCGGTGCCGGTCAGGTCGCTGCTGGCCAGCAGGCGCTGGGGACGGCCGCGTTCGTCGATCACCAGCAGTGCCAGCTCGACTTCGGCGCCCGCGGGGATTTCCATCAGGGTGCCGCTGAGTTCGCGCTGGTAGGCCGGCAGCGGGCCCGGTTCGTCGCTCTTCTTGACCGTCTTGGGCGCGGGGGACGCCGCAGGCTGTTCGGTCTTCGGCCGGTCGCTGCCGCAGGCGGCAAGCAGGCCGGCCAGGCACAGGACGACGAGGGCTCGATGGTGCATGGGGTAATCCTTCACAGGCAGATTTCTCTGGATGGTAACCCCTTTGGCTTGTCTTGCCAGTGGGATGCGCTACCATGGCCCTCCCTTTTTTTGTTGCCTGCCACCATGCACTGTCCCTTTTGCGGTGCCAACGACACCAAGGTCATCGATTCGCGACTGGTCGCCGAAGGCGAACAGGTCCGTCGTCGCCGTGAGTGCGTCGCCTGCGGCGAGCGCTTCACCACCTTCGAGACCGCCGAACTGGTCCTGCCCCGGCTGATCAAGCAGGACGGCACACGCCAGCCCTTCGACGAAGACAAGCTGCGCGCCGGCATGCAGCGGGCGCTGGAAAAGCGCCCCGTCAGCGTCGAGCGCCTGGAAGCGGCGCTGGCGCACATCAAGAGCCGTCTGCGCGCGACCGGCGAGCGCGAAGTGAAGTCGCTGGTGGTCGGTGAGCTGGTGATGTCCGAGCTGCGCAAGCTCGACGAAGTCGCCTACATCCGCTTCGCTTCGGTGTACCGGCGCTTCCAGGACCTCGACGAATTCCGTGAAGAAATCGACCGCCTGGCCCGTGAGCCAGCCAAAGAGTAAGCATGTCCAGCCAGACCGCGTTGCTTGACGCCCATTACATGGCCCGTGCCCTGGAACTGGCCCGCAAGGGCCTGTACACCACCCACCCCAACCCGCGCGTGGGCTGCGTGATCGTTCGCGACGGCGAAGTGGTCGGTGAGGGCTGGCACGTGCGTGCCGGCGAGCCGCATGCCGAAGTGCATGCCCTGCGCCAGGCCGGTGAGCGCGCGCGCGGCGCCTGCGCCTACGTCACCCTCGAGCCGTGCAGCCACCATGGCCGCACGCCACCGTGTGCCGAAGCACTGGTCAAGGCAGGGGTGGCGCGGGTGGTGGCGGCGATGCAGGACCCGAACCCGCAAGTGGCCGGGCGCGGCCTGGGGCGGCTGGCCGAAGCCGGTATCGAGGTTGCCAGTGGTGTGCTCGAGGCCGAAGCTCGCGCACTCAACCCGGGCTTTCTCAAGCGCATGGAGCATGGCCTGCCATTCGTTCGGGCCAAGCTTGCGATGAGCCTGGACGGGCGTACCGCCATGGCCAATGGCGAGAGCCAGTGGATTACCGGCCCCGCAGCGCGTGCTGCGGTACAGCGCCTGCGCGCCCGCTCCAGCGTGGTGCTGACCAGTGCCCAGAGCGTGCTGGCCGACAACGCGCGGATGACCGTGCGCGCCGCCGAGCTTGGCCTGGACGAGGAAATGACCGCACTGGCCGTGTCGCGCCCGCCGCTGCGGGTGCTGGTCGATGGCCGTCTGCGCCTGCCGCTGGACGCCCCGTTCTTCCAGGCCGGTCCGGCGCTGGTGGTCACCGCCGCCGCGCACGACCCGCGCTACGCCGCCGCCGGCCATGAGTTGCTGGTGCTGCCCGGCAGCGATGGCCAGGTCGACTTGCCGGCGCTGCTGCGCCTGCTGGCCGAGCGCGGTGCCAGCGAGGTCCTGCTCGAAGCGGGCGCCGGGCTGGTCGGCGCCTTCGCTCGCCACGGCCTGATCGACGAGTACCAGTTGTTCGTCGCCGGCACTTTCCTCGGCTCCCAGGCCCGCCCGCTGCTGGACTGGCCGCTGGAGCACATGAGCGAGGCGCCGCGGCTGAAAATCATCGAAATGCGCGCCGTGGGCGATGACTGGCGAGTCACAGCCATCCCCTTGCCCGCGCCCGGCGTATAATGCCGGGCTTGCTTCGCGCAGCCCGTACCTGAGGAGAACATCATGTTCACCGGCATCATCGAATCCATCGGCACCATCCGCAGCATGACCCCCAAGGGTGGTGACGTGCGCGTCTACGTCGAGACCGGCAAGCTCGACCTGGGCGACGTCAAGCTCGGCGACAGTATCGCGGTCAACGGCGTGTGCCTGACCGCCGTGGAGCTGCCAGGCGATGGCTTCTGGGCCGACGTCAGCGTCGAGACCCTCAAGCGTACCGCCATGGTCGAGCTCAAGAGCGGCAGCCGGGTCAACCTGGAAAAGGCCCTGACCCCGACCACCCGCCTGGGCGGCCACCTGGTCAGCGGTCACGTCGACGGTGTCGGCGAAATCGTCTCGCGCAGCGATAACGCCCGCGCCATCCAGTTCCGCGTACGCGCCCCGAAAGAGCTGGCCAAGTACATCGCCCACAAGGGCTCGATCACCGTCGATGGCACCAGCCTGACGGTCAATGAGGTCGATGGCGCCGAGTTCGAGCTGACCATCGTCCCGCACACCCTGTCCGAAACCATCATGGCCGATTACCGTGCAGGTCGTCGGGTGAACCTTGAGGTCGACCTGCTGGCCCGTTACCTGGAGCGTCTGCTGCTGGGCGACAAGGCCGCCGAGCCGAGCAAAGGCAGTGGCATCACCGAAAGCTTCCTGGCCGCCAACGGCTTCTTGAAATCCTGATTGAGAAGGGGGTGCCGCGTGGCGCTCAACAGCATCGAAGAACTGGTCGAAGACATCCGCCAGGGCAAAATGGTCATCCTCATGGATGACGAAGACCGCGAAAACGAAGGCGACATCATCATGGCAGCCGAGTGCTGCCTGCCCGAGCACATCAACTTCATGGCCAAGCACGCCCGTGGCCTGATCTGCATGCCGATGACCCGTGAGCGCTGCGAGACGCTCAAGCTGCCGCTGATGGCGCCGCGCAACGGCTCCGGCTTCGGCACCAAGTTCACCGTGTCGATCGAGGCCGCCGAGGGTGTCACCACCGGCATCTCCGCCGCCGACCGCGCCCGCACCGTGCAGGCTGCCGCCGCGAAGGACGCCAAGGCCGAGGACATCGTCAGCCCAGGCCACATCTTCCCGCTGATGGCCCAGCCAGGCGGTACCCTGGCCCGCGCCGGGCACACCGAAGCGGCCTGCGACCTGGCGCGCATGGCCGGTTTCGAGCCCAGTGGCGTCATCTGCGAAGTGATGAACGACGACGGCACCATGTCGCGTCGCGCCGAGCTGGAAGTGTTCGCCGCCCAGCACAATCTCAAGATCGGCACCATCGCCGACCTCATCCACTACCGCATGATCCATGAGCGCACCGTGCAGCGCGTCTCCGAACAGCCGATCGAAAGCGAGCTGGGCCAGTTCAATCTGGTCACCTACCGTGACTCGGTGGAAGGCGACGTGCACATGGCGCTGACGCTGGGCAAGATCTGCGCCGAAGAGCCGACCCTGGTGCGTGTGCACAACATGGACCCGCTGCGCGACCTGCTGATGGTTAAGCAGCCAGGGCGCTGGAGCCTGCGCGCGGCCATGACCACCGTGGCCGAGGCCGGCAGCGGCGTGGTGCTGCTGCTGGGCCACCCGCTGGACGGCGACGTGCTGCTGGCGCATATCCGTGAAAGCGCAGGCGACGTGCAGGCCAAGGTGCCGAGCACCTACAGCACCGTCGGTGCCGGTTCGCAGATCCTGCGTGACCTCGGTGTACGCAAGATGCGCCTGATGAGCTCGCCGATGAAGTTCAACGCGATATCCGGATTCGATCTGGAAGTTGTAGAATACGTGCCCTCCGAGTGACACAGGTGCGCCAGCGTTGTCCTGGCGCTCGTGTCCGAACCCTCCCGAAGGCCGCCCGGTGCGGCCTCGCTCTTTAATATGAGAATACCGGAATGACCCTGAAGACCATCGAAGGTACCTTCATCGCCCCCAAAGGTCGCTATGCTTTGGTGGTTGGCCGCTTCAACAGCTTCGTCGTCGAAAGCCTGGTGAGCGGTGCCGTCGATGCCCTGGTACGCCATGGCGTCAGCGAAAGCGACATCACCATCATCCGTGCCCCGGGCGCTTTCGAGATCCCGCTGGTGGCACAGAAAGTCGCCCAGCAAGGTGACTACAGCGCGATCATCGCCCTGGGTGCGGTGATCCGTGGTGGTACCCCGCACTTCGAATACGTGGCGGGCGAGTGCACCAAGGGCCTGGCCCAGGTGTCCATGGAGTTCGGCGTTCCGGTCGCCTTCGGCGTGCTGACCGTTGATTCCATCGAGCAAGCCATCGAGCGTTCCGGCACCAAAGCCGGTAACAAAGGTGCCGAAGCTGCCCTGTCCGCCCTGGAAATGGTCAGCCTGCTGGCGCAGTTGGAGGCCAAGTGATTAGCGACGACAGCGATCGTTTCAACCCGCGCGATCCAAAACCTGCGGATGCCGGCAAGCCCTCCAAGAGCGCCAAGCGTCGCGAAGCCCGCAAGCTCGCCACGCAAGCGCTCTACCAGTGGCACATGGCGCAGCATTCGCTGAACGAGATCGAGGCTCAGTTCCGGGTCGATAACGATTTCTCCGATGTCGATGGTGCCTACTTCCGCGAAATCCTCCACGGGGTTCCGGCAATCAAGGGCGAAATCGACAGCGCACTCAAGCCTTGCCTGGACCTGGCACTGGATGAGCTCGACCCGGTCGAGCTGGCCGTGCTGCGTCTGTCCACCTGGGAGTTCATCAAGCGCGTCGACGTACCGTACCGCGTGGTGATCAACGAAGGTGTGGAACTGGCCAAGGTCTTCGGTGCCACCGACGGCCACAAGTTCGTCAACGGTGTGCTCGACAAGCTCGCGCCCAACCTGCGCGAAGCCGAAGTCAAGGCCAACAAGCGCTGATCCCGGCGCTGACGAGCCATGGGTGAGTTCGAACTGATCCGCCGCTTCTTCGCTGCCGCGCCTTGTGCGCAGGGCGGCGAGGGCGTGGCCCTGGGGATCGGCGACGATTGCGCCCTGCTGGAGCTGCCGGCTGGCGAGCAACTGGCGGTCTCCACCGATACGCTGGTCGCAGGTGTGCATTTTCCGGCGGTCTGCGACCCCTCGCTGCTCGGCCAGCGCTCGTTGGCTGTGGCCGCGAGCGACCTGGCGGCCATGGGCGCGACCGCCATCGGCTTCACCCTGGCCCTGACCTTGCCCGAGGTCACCGCGGATTGGCTGCAAGCCTACGCCGAAGGCCTGGGGCGCATGGCCCACCGCTGTCGCATGAGCCTGATCGGCGGCGACACTACGCGCGGCCCCCTGAGCATCACCGTCACCGTGTTTGGCCGGGTTCCGGCCGGGCAGGCCTTGCGCCGCGATGGTGCCAGGCCGGGTGATCTGCTGTGTGTGGGCGGCAACCTGGGTAGCGCCGCAGGGGCCTTGCCGCTGGTGCTGGGCGAGCGCCAGGCGCCGGCCGAACAGGCCCAGGCGCTGCTTGCGCAGTACTGGTCGCCGATGCCGCAGCTCACCTTGGGCGAGCTGCTGCGTGGCCATGCCACGGCGGCGCTGGACGTTTCCGACGGCCTGCTTGCCGACTGCGGTCATATCGCCCGGGCCTCGGGCGTCGCCCTCGAAGTGAACCAGCACCAGGTTCCGGTATCTACCGAACTGGAGGCCTTCCTCGGGCGTGACGCTGCCGTGCACGCGGCGCTCACCGGCGGCGACGACTATGTGCTGGCCTTCACCATCCCGGCCGCGCAACACCAGGCATTGCAGCTGCCGGGGTTCATCCATGTCCATGTCATCGGCCGCGTCCTGGACGGGCAGGGCGTCACCCTGCGTGATCGCCAGGGTCGTGACATCACCCCGACGCAACGGGGCTATCAACATTTCAGGGAGACACCGTGACCGACCACCCCAATCAGGTGCCTGCGGAGTTCGTTCCGCCTTCGGTCTGGCGCAATCCGTGGCACTTCATCGCGTTCGGCTTCGGCTCCGGCACCCTGCCCAAGGCGCCGGGCACCTGGGGCTCGCTGGTGGCGCTGCCGTTCATTCCGCTGTGGCAGATGCTGCCGGACTGGGGCTACTGGCTGCTGCTGGGGATCACCATGCTGTTCGGCTTCTGGCTGTGCGGCAAGGTGGCGAACGACTTGCGCGTGCACGATCATGAAGGCATCGTCTGGGACGAGATGGTCGGCATGTGGATCACCTTGTGGCTGGTGCCCGAGGGTTGGCAGTGGCTGCTCGCAGGGTTCCTGATGTTCCGCTTCTTCGACATCCTCAAGCCCTGGCCGATCCGCTGGATCGACCGCCATGTGCACGGCGGTGTCGGCATCATGCTCGACGATATCCTGGCTGGCGTTTTTGCCTGGCTAGGCATGCAAGTGCTGGTTTGGGCGGTAGCCTGATACAGGGAGCGGGTCGATGGCCATACGGACTGTGCTGCTGGCGCTGATGCTGGTTTTCCTGCCCTGGAGTGCCGGGGCCGTTGAGTTGCCGAAGCAGGTGCGACTGGTTAGCGAGGAATGGATCGACTACACCAACGCCGACGGCACTGGCGTTGCCTGGGACGTGCTGCGCAAGGTGTTCGAGCCGGCCGGGGTGAAGGTCGAGGTAACGAGCGCGCCTTACAGCCGTGCAGTCGGGCTGGTCAAGCGCGGCGAGGCCGACGCCTGGGTGGGTTCGTACAAGGAAGAGAACGAAGACAACCTCTACCCGCGCTGGCACTTCGACCTGGATCATATCTATGCCCTCGGCCTGGCCAGCAAGCCAGTCCCGGCACTGAACAGCGTCGGCCAGTATCGCCTAGCCTGGGTACGTGGCTATGGCTACGACAGATATCTGCCGAATGTGCATGAATTCCGCGAGATCCAGCGTCGCGAAGGCATCCTGCCGATGCTTGAGCATGACCGGGTGGATTTCTACATCGATGCCGAAACGGAAGTGGACTACGTGCTGCATCAGGCCAGCAAGCCGCAGGACTTCCGCCGCACCCACATCGCTGAATTACCGCTGTACCTGGCCTTTACCCGCAGCGATCAAGGCAAGGCCTTGCGCGACCTGTTCGACCAGCGCATGGCGAAGCTGGTGCGTAGCGGCGAACTCAAGGCCATCTTCGAGCACTGGAAGCAGCCGTACCCGTTCGCGTCCGACAGCCAGCCGCACTGATCGAGTGCGCGTCTGGCAGGCCTATGCATCGAACTTTTCGATCTTAAGCGGCGAGATTCAGCCTGCGCATGCCCGCTGGGCTGCTGATACAATCTGGCCCATTGAAATTTCCTACTTATCAGGAGCACAACGTGCCCGTCGTCTTTGTTGCCGCCTCCAAACTCCCAACGCCTTTTGCGACATTCACCATGCATGGCTTTCTCGACGAAGCCAGCGGCCGCGAGCATGTGGTGCTCAGCCTGGGTGATATCGCCGACGGTGAACCGGTGCTCGGGCGTCTGCACTCCGAATGCCTGACCGGCGACGCGCTGTTCAGCCAGCGTTGCGACTGCGGTTCGCAACTGGAAGCCGCGCTGCAGGCCATCGCCCGTGAAGGCCGTGGCGTGCTGCTGTACCTGCGTCAGGAAGGTCGAGGCATCGGCTTGTTGAACAAGATTCGCGCCTATGAACTGCAGGATGGCGGTGCCGATACCGTCGAGGCCAACGAGCGCCTGGGCTTTGCTGCCGACCAGCGTGACTACGCCATGTGCTTGCCGATGCTCGAGCACCTCGGCGTCAAGTCGCTGCGCCTGATGACCAACAACCCACGCAAGGTCAAAGCCCTGACCGACATGAGCATTGTGGTTGCCGAGCGCGTGCCGCTGCACACCGGCCACAACCCGCACAACCGCCTGTACCTGGCCACCAAGGCCGACAAGCTCGGTCACATGATGGGCAACCGTCACCAGGGCGAGGCGCCCCAGGCGTGACCCGTGGCCAGGTGAAGCGGCGTCTGGCGCTGGCCTGGTGGCAATACCTGGCGGTCGGCCTGGTGCCGCTGCCGGTCATGGCCTGGGCCTTTGGCGGTGGTCAGGCACTGATCCCGGTGCTGGCAATGCCGCTGTTCATCGCCGGCGCCGCGACCCTGTTTCTCAGCTTGCCGCGCTTCGGTGCCTACAAACGGGCGCTGATCGGCACCTCCAAGGTACTCGACACCCCCGAAGAACCCGCTGCCTGGATCGAACTGGCGCGGGTTCGTCGCCTGGCCATGACCTACGCCTGCTTCCCGGCCTGGATCGCCGCACTCTCGGTGCTGGTGGGGCTGGAGGCGGTGCCTCAGGTGTTGTTGGCGTTGTCTACCGTGATGCTGCTCTACCTCTATCGCATCCCGCGCCAACTGGGCTGATGCGCGCCTTTTTCGTTGCCGTGCTGCTGTCGATCGGTGCATTTGCCGAGGCTGGGCCGCGTGTAGTCAGTCTCGGGCCGTCGATGACCGAGATCGTCCTGGAGCTTGAGGCGGACGATCTGCTGGTGGGCGTGCTCGACAGCGGCGAGCGGCCGCAGCGTCTGAAAAATCTGCCATCGGTCGGGCGCTACGGGCAACTGGACATGGAGCACCTGCTGGCGCTCAAGCCCGACCTGCTGCTGCTCTGGCCCGGCAGCGTGCCCCCGGCCCAGCGCGACCAGTTGCGTCAGTTGGGGATTGCCACGTTCAGCAGCGAGCCCCACGACCTGGCGCAACTGATCGAGCAGATCCAGGCCATCGCCATGCGCCTGGGGCGTGCCGAGCAGGGGCAGCGCTACGCTGACAGGTTGCGCGAGCGCCTGGCCGACCTGCGCGAGCGCTATCGCCGCGAGCAGCCGCTCAAGGTGTTCTATCAGGTCTGGGACTCGCCGCTGTACACCTTGGGCGGCCGTCAGGTGGTGAGTGACGCACTGGCGGTCTGCGGTGCGCGCAACGTCTTTGCCGATCTCGAACAGCCTGCGCCGCAGGTGAGCGTCGAGTCTGTGCTGGCGCGTGACCCTGATGTGATCCTGGCCGGCGACGCTACGCAGTTGGCCGGTTGGAAGGCCTGGCCACAGCTCAGTGCCGTTGCCGGCGGACACTTGCTGGTGGTGCCCGACAAGGGCCTGGAGCGCCCCAGCGGGCAGATGATCGAAGCGACGGCGCGCCTTTGTGCGCTGCTGGCGTCTAGAGCGCCGGTGTCCAGGTAAGGCTCAGCAGCCAGGTGCGGCCTTCTTCGCGGTAGCCATAGTCATTGCCGTCATAGTTGTAGAGCGCGCGGCTGTAGCCTTTGTCCAGCAGGTTATCCACCTTGACCTCGAACTTCAGCGCATCGCTTGCCGCCCAGCTACCGCGCAGGCCCAGCAGTGCGTAACCGCCGAGCCTGTTGCGGTTGGCCTCGTCGTCATAGCTGCTGCTGATCGCTTGCCAGCTCGCGCCTGCACTGAAGCGCTCGAACTGTCGGTCCAGGTCCAGGCTCAAGGTCCGGCGGGCGCGGCGAGCCAGGGTATGGCCGGTGTCACGGTCGCGTGGATCGATCAGTGCCAGGCCGAGCTGGCTGCGCCAGGGGCCCCAATCCTGGCTAAGCGCGACCTCCATGCCGTTGATCCGCGCCGAGGCAACGTTCCGCGGGATCGAGCCCTCGCCGAAGATGATCGCATCGCGCAGGTCGGTGCGGTACAGCGAGGTTTCCAGGCGGCTGCTGGCGCTCAACTGGCTGCGCCATTGCAGCTCATAGCTCCTGGAACGTTCGGGGTCGAGGTCTGGGTTGCTGTACTGCGGGTAGTACAGGTCGTTGAAGGTGGGCGCGCGAAACCCTTCGCTGTACGACAGCAGCAGGTCGTTGTAGGTGTTCAACGGCAGGGTCAGGCTGGCGCTCCAGGTGGTCTGGCCGCCGAACTGCTGGTTCTGGTCGCGCCGCATGCCCAGTTCGGTTGAGAAGCTTTCGCCGCTATAGCGATGCTGGATGAAGGCTGCACGGTTGTAACGGCTGTCCTCGGCGAAGTCGGTGCTGCCGTGCACCCGGTCCTGGTACCAGTCGGCGCCCAGCGAGAGGTTGTTCCGTGCATCAAGGGCGAGGTCGTTCTGCCAAGTGATCTGGTCGCGATAGGTGTTGAACACGCTGCCATCGTCGCTGAGCTTGTCGCGCTTGCGGTCGCGATTCTCGCTGTGGCCGATCTCCACGCGCGAGTGCCAGAGGTCGCTGAGCTGGGCGTCGAGGTAGGTGCCCAGGCTGCTGACGGTGAAGTCGGTGTAGGGCTTCTGGCCGAAGCTTTCGAAGCTGACTGGGTCGAATCGGCCGAAGGGGTTGTCGTATTCGCTGCGCCCCCGGCTGTCGAGCAGGTTCACCCCGGCCTCGAAGCGCTCACCGAAGGTATGGCTCAGGCTCAGGTTGAAAGACTTGTTGCGGTAGGCGTCGTGATCGCCATCGCTGGCGAAGGACGGCCCGGTCGAATCGATGCCTGCGGTTTCGTCGAGGCTGGCGCCGAGGTTGAAGCGTGTCTGGCCATCACCACCGGACAGCCCCAGGCTGCGCTGGAAGGTCTGGTTGCTGCCGGCCGCCAGGCGCAGCCGCGGTTGCAGGCCGGGGCCGCTGGCGCGTCGGGTGAAGATCTGGATCACCCCGCCGATGGCGTCGCTGCCGTAGACCGCAGAGCGCGAGCCGCGCAGCACTTCGACGCGCTCTATCTGATCGACGTCGAGAAACTGCAGGCCGCTGTCGCCGGAGGTGGCGTTGGCGATGCGCACGCCATCGACCAGCACCAGGCTCTGCGCGGCCTTGGTGCCGCGGATGAAAATCCCGGGCAGGCTGCCGCGGCCACCGGTGGCGGCGACTTGCACGCCGGGCACGCGGGTCAGCAGGTCGGTGACGCTGGAGGGTTGCAGACGGTCGATGTCGGCGCGGGTGAAGACCGTGTTGGCGGCGCTGGTGGCGCTGCGCGATTCGACTTCGCGGTTGGCGCTGATCAGCACGTCGGGGAGCTTCAGGGCGTTGTCGCGTTCGGCGGCCAGCAAGGGCAGGGGGAGGCAGAGCAGCGGTGCAAAGGTCAGGATTTTCATGGGCAGTACAATAGCATTCGCGGGCGAGCCCGCTCCCACAGGGTTTCTACAGTACTCGAATACTGTGCAATCCCTGTGGGAGCGGGCTTGCCCGCGAAATGGCCTTACAGGCCGAGCTTGGCCATGCGGGCTTTCACCGAGGCCTCGATGCCAGCAGCATCCAGCCCGCACTCGGCCAGCATCTGCGCAGGCTTGGCATGCTCGACATAGATATCCGGCAAGCCCAGGTGCAGCAGTGGCTTGACCACCGCCTCACGCGCCAGGAACTCGCTGACCGCAGCGCCGGCGCCGCCCATGATGGCGTTTTCCTCGATGGTCACCAGCAGCTCATGGTTGCCGGCCATCTCCAGTACAAGCGCCTCGTCGAGCGGCTTGACGAAGCGCATGTCGACCACCGTGGCGTCGATCTGCTCGGCCACCTGCAGCGCTTCGGTCAGTTGCACGCCGAACACCAGCAGCGCGACTTTCGAACCCTGGCGGCGGATCACGCCCTTGCCGATTTCCAGCGGCTCCAGGTCGCCGTCGATCGGCGCGTTGGGGCCGGTGCCACGCGGGTAGCGCACGGCGGCCGGGCCTTTGTACAGGTGCCCGGTGCTGAGCATCTTGCGCAGCTCGTTCTCGTCGCTCGGGGTCATCACCAACATGCCCGGGATGCAGCGCAGGTACGAGAGGTCGAAGCTACCCGCGTGGGTCGGGCCGTCCTCGCCGACCAAGCCGGCGCGGTCGATGGCGAACAGTACGTCGAGGTCCTGTACCGCCACGTCGTGGATCAGTTGGTCATAGGCGCGCTGCAGGAAGGTCGAGTAGATCGCCACTACCGGCTTGGCGCCTTCGCAGGCCATGCCGGCTGCGAAGGTGACGGCGTGCTGCTCGGCGATCGCCACGTCGAAATAGCGCTCCGGGAAGCGCTCGCTGAAGGCGACCAGGTCCGAACCTTCCTTCATCGCCGGGGTGATGCCCACCAGGCGGTTGTCGGCGGCGGCCATGTCGCACAGCCATTGGCCGAACACTGCGGAATACTTCGGCCCGCTGGGCTTTTTCGGCGCGGCGGGCTTGTCGGCGGGCTCGAGCTTGGTGATGGCGTGGTAGCCGATCGGGTCGACTTCGGCGGGGGCGAAACCCTTGCCTTTCTTGGTGACCACGTGCAGGAACTGCGGGCCCTTGAGGTCGCGCATGTTGCGCAGGGTGGCGATCAGCGTCGGCAGGTCATGCCCATCGATCGGGCCGATGTAGTTCCAGCCCAGTTCCTCGAAAAGCGTGCCGGGCACCAGCATGCCCTTGGCATATTCTTCGGTGCGGCGGGCGATCTCCCAGGCGCCGGGCAGGCGCGACAGCACTTTCTTGCTGCCTTCGCGCATGCTCGCGTAGGTGCGGCTGGAGAGGATCTTGGCCAGGTAGTTGGACAGCCCGCCGACGTTGCGCGAAATCGACATGTCGTTGTCGTTGAGGATCACCAGCATGTCGGCATCGACTTCCTGGGCGTGGTTCAACGCTTCGAAGGCCATGCCGGCGGTCAGCGCGCCGTCGCCGATCACCGCGATCGACTTGCGCGGGTTGTTCTGCAGACGGGCGGCAATGGCCATGCCCAGGGCGGCGCTGATCGAGGTGCTGGAGTGGCCGACGCCGAAGGTGTCGTATTCACTTTCGCTACGGCGCGGGAAGGCGGCGATGCCGTCTTTCTGGCGCAGGCTGAGCATGCGGTTGCGCCGGCCGGTGAGGATCTTGTGCGGGTAGGCCTGGTGGCCTACGTCCCACACCAGGCGATCGTCCGGGGTGTCGAAGACGTAGTGCAGGGCAATCGTCAGCTCGATGACGCCCAGGCCTGCGCCGAAGTGCCCGCCGGTCTGGCCCACGGTATAGAGCAGCTCCTGGCGCAGTTCGTCGGCCAGGCTCTCCAGGTCGGCTTCGGCCAGCCGGCGCAGGCCGGCTGGCGTGTCGGCGCGGTCCAGCAGAGGCGTGACCGGGCGTTCGCGGGGGATCTCTTGAAACGTCGTGGGCATCAGGCGAGTCGTTATAGGTTTGAAGACGCGGCAGTTTACCCCATTGTGGGAAAAGCTGCCCATTCACGCGCGGGTGGCGGCTGCTGTTGTAGGAGCGGGCTCGCCCGCGAAAAGCCCAGCTGCAGCCCCTTAATGGCGGCGCTCGACGATATAGCGCGCCAACGCCCGCAGCGGCTCGGCGCTTTCACCGAACCCTTCAAGTGCGACCAGCGCCTGGTCGCGCAGTTCGATCGCATAGCCCTTGGCGGCCTCCAGGCCGAGCAGCGCCGGGTAGGTCGGTTTGTCGCGGGCGATGTCGGCGCCCTGGCGCTTGCCCAGGGTGGCGGTATCGCTTTCGACGTCGAGGATGTCGTCCTGCACCTGGAAGGCCAGACCGATGGCCTGTGCATAAGTCTGCAAGGCATCCAACTGGGTGGGCTCGGCACGGCCGCTGGCCAGGGCGCCGAGGCGCACGCTGGCCTCGATCAACGCGCCGGTCTTGTGTCGGTGCATGTATTCCAGTGCGTTCTGGTCGAGCTTCAGGCCGACCGAACCGAGGTCGATGGCCTGGCCGCCGACCATGCCGGCGGGGCCAGCGGCCTTGGCCAGGGCCTGGACCATGGCCAGGCGAATGGCATCGGTCTGCGGGCTCAGGCGGGTATCGAGCAGGGCGCTGAAGGCCAGGCTCTGCAGGCCGTCGCCAGCGAGAATGGCGCAGGCTTCGTCGAACGCCTTGTGGGTGGTCGGCTGGCCGCGGCGCAGGTCGTCGTCGTCCATGGCCGGCAGGTCGTCATGCACCAGTGAGTAGGCATGGATCAACTCCACTGCGCAGGCCGCGCCGTTGGCCTGCTCGGGCGCAACGCCGAAGGCTTCGCAGGCCGCGTAGGCGAGCAGCGGGCGCACGCGCTTGCCGCCGTTCATCACGCTGTAGCGCATCGCCGCGTAGAGCCGTTCGAGCTCCTTGGACGGCGCCACGAACAGCGGTTCGAGGGCCGCGTCGACGCGTGCCTGGCACTGGGCCTGATAGGTGCTGATCATGCGTCCGGTTCCGCATCGAAGGGCTGGGCGGCCAGTTCGCCGTCTCGCTCCAGGAGGATCTGCACTTTCTGTTCGGCCTGGGCCAGTGCGCCCTGGCAGTCGCGGGTCAGGGCAATGCCCTGCTCGAACGCTGCCAGCGACTCTTCCAGCGACAGTTCGCCGGTCTCCAGGCGCTCGACCAGGGCTTGCAGGTCGGCGAGGGATTGTTCGAAATCGATGGAGGTTTTCTTGCGGGCCATGGCGACTGTCTCGGTGGCGTTTTTAACGGCGCGACACTAGCAGAGCGGGGCGGGGGGAGCAAATTGCGGTGCCTCCCGGAAAGGCATTCCTTGGTAGTATTTTGTTGCATTTGTGCGAGAGTTTTCTTATTGCAATTTGAGACGTGGTCGGATTGTGACCCCACTGGGGCTCTGCCATAATCCCGCCCGCTCTGGCCTGGGCATCTTGATGGCCTCCGGCAATCCCCCCTTCTCGACGTCACGTAACGGACTACGTTGTGAGCTTCCTTTCGATCGAATTCGGCCTCTGTTTCACGCTCTTCTTCATTGTCTACTGGAGCCTTTGCTGGAGCCTGCGCCTGCAGAACCTGTTGCTGCTTGCGGCCAGCTACGGGCTGGTGGCGAGTTTCAGCCTGCAATCGTTGTACATCCTGCTTGGCTACAGTGTGCTGGTGTACCTGCTGGGGTTGCTGGCTGCGCGCCAGCCCGGGCGCTGGTTCAATGGCGTGCTGCTGCTGGCGCTGGTGTTGGGGTGTTTCTACCTGTTCAAGTACCAGGAGTTCTTCGCCGCCAGTGTGCAGGGCGCATTCGCGGCTGCCGGGCTCGAGGTGTCGCTGCCGGTGCTCGAGCTACTGGTGCCGATCGGCCTGTCGTTCTATGCCTTCCATTCGGTCAGCTACCTGGTGTCGATCAACCGCGGTGAGATGGCCTCGGCGCCGCCACTGGACCTGGCCCTGTACCTGGCCTTCTTCCCCAGCCTGATCGCAGGTCCGGTCAATCGTGCGGCGCACCTGCTGCCACAGATCCGCCCGCAGGCCATGCGCGAAGTACTGGAGCCGCAACGGGCGCTTGGCTTGATTGCACTGGCGGTGGTCAAGCTGTTCCTGCTCAGCGGCTGGCTGGGCAGCCAGTGGGTCGATCCGGTGTTCGAAACCCCGGGCAGCTTCACCCCCGAGCAGGTGCTGCTCAGCGTCTATGGCTACAGCTTCCTGATCTATTTCAACTTCAGCGGCTACACCAACTTGGTCACCGGCATCGCCCTGCTGCTGGGTTTTCGCCTGCCGGACAACTTCAACGCGCCTTATGCCGCGCGCAATCTCAAGGAGTTCTGGGGGCGCTGGCACATCAGCCTGTCGCGCTTCATTCGTGACTACATCTACATCCCCCTGGGCGGCAATCGCAAAGGGGTGTGGCGCGGCAACCTGAACATGCTGCTGGCCATGCTGATCTCCGGGCTGTGGCACGGCGCGAGCCTGAATTTCATTCTCTGGGGCGCGCTGCATGGAGTGGGGCTGGCGCTGTACAAGCTGTTCGAGCAGTTGTGGCCGGGCTTTGCGCGCCTGCCGGGCAGCGGGCTGCTGGCCCGCCTGCTGACGTTCCACTACGTGGCCTTCGCCTGGATCTTCTTCCGCAGCCCAACCCTGGATGGCGCCTGGGAGATGCTGGGCGATATCGCCCAGGTCAGCCTGGCCGGGCTCGACTCGGCCACCGGTGTAGCGCTGCTGGCCTGTGTGCTGTACGTCGCCACGTATCCACAGTGGCTGGCGACCCTGCGCCAGGGCTTTTCTGCCAGCCAGCGCCTGCCCTGGCAACTGTACCCACTGCCACTGGCGGTCTTCGTGTCGCTGGTGATCTTCGCGTCGCAATCGGGTGTGCCGGGGTTCATCTATGCAAGCTTCTGATATCCGCCAGCTGTTCCAGGTGCAGATGGGCGCGGCGCGTACGCTGTATGCCCTGGTGGTCGCCACAGGGCTTCTGTTCTGGCTGAACCAGGACTCGATCAGCCTGTATTGCCAGCAGAAGTATCACGACAGTTGCGAACTGCCGGTGCTGGGGCAATTGCCAGCCTGGCGCCTGGGTGCGGGCCTGACCGCTGCGCTGGAGCAGGGCCGTGACAGCTTCCTCGACAGCCTGAGCAGGCAAGCCACGGTGGCGCAGGCGCCGCCTGTGGTCGAACTGCCGGCGCCGATGCCGGTGGTGAGTGTCGATCTGCAGGCCCCTGTTGCCAAGCCTGTGCATGTCGCCGCAACTGCCGCGCACCCTGTCGCGCCGGTGCAGGTGCCAGCGGCGGCTCCCGTGGTCGTGAAGCCGCCGCTGCCGCAGATGGTCGCACCGGGCACCCTGGCGTCCCTGGCGGCGGGCGATGAAGTGTTCCTGGTGGGCGATTCGCTGATGCAGGGCGTCGCCCCGCACCTGGCCAACAGCCTGCGCAAGCGCTACCAGATCCATACCATCAACCTCAGTCGGCAGAGCACCGGGCTTGCCTACCCGGGCTTCTTCAACTGGCCGAAGACCGTGGCCGACACCCTCGCCAGCGCGCCGAAGATCCGCCTGATGGTGGTGTTCCTCGGCCCTAACGACCCGTGGGACATGCCCCAGGGCAAGGGCAAGCCGTTCCTGCGCTTCAAGTCGCCGGAGTGGGAAGTGGCCTACCGTGAGCGCATCGACGCGATCCTCGAGCAGGCCCGCGAGCACAATGTCCAGGTGATCTGGGTCGGCCCGCCGAACATGGAGAAGTCGCGGCTGTCGACGGCCATGAACTACCTCAGCGGCCTTTATCAGGAGCGCACCGCGCAATTCGGCCAGCACTACGTCTCGGCCAACCCGATTCTCGGCTATCCCGACGAGCAGTTCTCGTATACGGTGCAGACGCCGGAGGGCAAGCGGGTCAAGGTCCGGGTCGACGACGGCATTCATTTCACCATCACGGGCCAGAAGATGATCGCCGCGCAGGTACTGTCACTGATCAGCTTCCCGGTCCTGACTGCAACAGGACATTGAGATGCGCCTATGGCATCACCTGCTGGGCGTGGCGCTGCTGATCAGCGCCTTGCCCGCGTGCAGCACCGGCGCCAGCGCGCCACCCCAGCCTGCGGCCAAGCCCGCCGTTGTCGCCAAGGGGCGCGACGACGGCAACCTCGCGCTGCTTGCCGGCAAGCTCCGCAACGCCGGCCGTGCGCCCATTTCCATCGTTCAGCTGGGTGATTCGCACACCGCTGCCGACCTGTTCAGCGGTGAGCTGCGCAAGCTGCTGCAGGCCCGCTATGGCGACGGTGGCATTGGCCTGGTGCCGGCTTCGCCGGTGCCGGGAATTCGCAACGACCGGGTCATCGTCACCAGCGAACGGCGCCAGTGGGAGCTGGTTTCTGCGCGCAACCAGCAGAGCAGCCAGTTTCCGTTGGGTGGCTACCTGTCGCTGCCGGTGGTCGATCGCCCTGGCGTGAAGATCCAGGCCCGCGACCCCGACGAACAACGCTACCGGATCTCGGCGCTGTACCAGGCAACGCGCAGCAGCACGCTGGTGGCCAATGGCAGCCAGCGCCGCATGTTGCCGGCTACCAATGGTGAGTGGCGCTTCAGCCCGGCCTTCATCAATCTTGGGCTGCCGTTGCAACTGAGCGTGGAAGGCGCCCAGGGCGTGGCGCTGGGCGGCTGGTATATCCAGGGGCAGAAGAACGCCGGAGTCACCTATTCATCGTTGGGTATCAACGGTGCACGGCTGGAGGTGGTGGACAAGTGGCAAGCGGGTTGGCAGGGCACGCTCAAGGCGTTGCGGCCTGACCTGGTGATCCTCGCCTACGGCACCAACGAAGCCTTCGATGACAAGCTCGACCTGGCGCTGTACCAGTCGCAGCTGGACGCCACCCTGGCCCGCTTGCGCCAGGAAATGCCTAAGGCGGCCATCCTGCTGGTCGGGCCGCCCGATTCGATCAAGCAGCGCAAGGCCGCCAGTTGCGCGGCGCGCCAGCCGCAGCCGCTGGCGAGCGTGATCCGCATCCAGCGCCAGGCGGCGCAGAAGTACAAGGCGCTGTTCTGGGATTGGCAGGCAGAGATGGGCGGGCCGTGCTCGATCGCCGCCTGGCAGGCCAGCGGGCTGGGGCGGCCTGACCTGGTGCACCTGACCGCCGATGGTTATCGCAAGAGTGCGGCGATGTTGTACGCCTACCTCAAGGGGCAGTTGGGGCTGCGCTGAGCGCCGCCCCCACAGATACAGCGCGGCTCCTGCAGGGGCCGCGCTGCAGGTCAGGCGGGCTGCGCCTCAAGTTCGAGCATCGCTTGGCGATAGCGTGCCAGCTCCTCGATGGTCACCACCGGCAGGTTGTACTGGCGCGCATACACCGCCACCTGCTCGCCCCGGGCCATGCTGCCGTCGGGGTTCATCAGCTCGCACAGCACCGCCGCTGGCCGCAACCCGGCCAGGCGCGCCAGGTCCACCGAGCCTTCGGTATGGCCGCGGCGGGTCAGCACGCCACCATCACGCGCACGCAACGGGAACACATGGCCAGGGCTGACGATATGACGCTGCTCGGCGGTCGAGCGCAGTGCGGCCTCGATGGTGGTGATCCGGTCCTGGGCCGACACGCCGGTGCTCACGCCCTCGGCCGCCTCGATGGTGACGGTGAAGCCGGTGCCGTGGCGGGCCTGGTTGTTCTGCACCATGGGTGCGAGCTGCAGGGCATCGACCGTGGCTTCATCCAGGCACAGGCAGACGATGCCGCTGCAATCGCGGATCATCATGGCCATGGTCTGCAGCGACAGGTTCTCGGCTGCGGCGACGATATCGGCTTCGTCCTCGCGATCGTCGTCGTCGAGCAGCAGTACGGGGCGCCCGGCCTGGAAGGCGGCGATGGCGGCGGTGACGTTGGGGAATTTCGAGTGGTGCAAGGTGGACATGAAACGCTCCTCGTGAATGATCGATGAACGTCTCGGGGCGAACAAAATGCGCGCGCAAGGGCGCCCGATGGCCCCGCGCTTGCGCCTTCTTTCATCCGGACTATGACCGTCGGCTCTGGAGTCTCACCAGATCTGCTGACCCCCGGCATGGCCGGGGCGCTCGCGGGCTCATCTTTCGATTTACCGCCGGTGGGGACTTTCACCCCGCCCTGAAGACCGGCGGAGCATACCGCAAACCGACCGTTTGCTGGCAAGCCCTGCTTAAGTCGATGCCCGCCTTGCCCTTAATCCTTGTAGGAGCAACTGTCTTGCTCAAAAAATCTGAGGCCTGCCCAATCCCCTGTGGGAGCGGGCTTGTCCCGCGATCGGGCGCGAAGCGGCCGCAATCCAAGCGACTATCTTTTCCTGAAAAACCTCGGGGCCTGGTTTTACGGCCGCTGCGCGCCCGATCGCGGGACAAGCCCGCTCCT
>NZ_JABWRO010000081.1:0-25502 GCF_014268985.1 Pseudomonas sp. RW10S2
AAAAGCCCAGGCAATGCCTGGGCGTTTTCTACTCACGCGAATCAGCGATCAAGCCAGTTCAGCGAAGCACTCTTCGATGATGGCCAGGCCTTTGTCCAGCAGGGCGTCTTCGGCGGTCAGCGGAACCAGGATCCGCAGGACATTGCCGTAGGTGCCGCAGGACAGCAGGATCAGACCCTTGTCACGTGCCTTGGCGACCACTTGGGCCACGGCGGCAGCGTTCGGGGTGTGGGTGCCCTTCTCGAACACTTCCACGGCGATCATCGAACCCAGACCACGGACATCACCGATGATCGGGTGCTTCTTCTGGATTTCACGCAGGCCGGCGGTCAGGCGCTCGCCAACGGCCTTGCTGCGATCCAGCAGTTTCTCTTCCTCGAACACCTGGATGACGGCCAGGGCCGCGGCGCAGGCGATCGGCGAACCGGCGTAGGTGCCGCCCAGGCCGCCTGGAGCGATGGCGTCCATGTACTCGGCCTTGCCGCACACACCGGCCAGCGGGAAGCCGCCGGCGATGGACTTGGCGAAGGTGGTCAGGTCAGGCGCGACGCCCATCTGTTCCATGGCGAAGAAGGTGCCGGTACGGCCAGCGCCGGTCTGCACTTCGTCGGCGATCAGCAGGATGCCGTGCTGGTCGCACAGGGCGCGCAGGCGCTGCATCAGCTCTTTCGGCGCGGGCAGGAAGCCGCCTTCGCCTTGTACTGGCTCGAGGATGATCGCAGCGATGTCGCGCGGCTCGGCGTCGTTCTTGAAGATGCGCTCGACCGAGGCGATGGCGTCATCGACGCTCACGCCGTGCAGCTCGCTCGGGAACAGGGCACGGAACACGCCGCCTGGCATCAGGCCCATGCCTGCGGAGTACGGCACGACCTTGCCGGTCAGACCCAGGGTCATCATGGTGCGGCCGTGGTAGCCGCCGGTGAAGGCGATCACGCCGGCACGACCAGTGGCGGCACGGGCGATCTTCACGGCGTTTTCAACGGCTTCGGAGCCGGTGGAAACCAGCAGGGTCTTCTTGTCGAAGTCGCCCGGGACCAGCTTGTTGATCTTTTCGCACAGCTCTACATAGGGCTCGTAGGCCAGCACCTGGAAGCAGGTGTGGCTGACCTTGGTCAGCTGCTCTTGAACGGCGGCGACCACTTTCGGGTGCAGGTGGCCGGTGTTCAGTACTGCGATGCCGCCGGCGAAGTCGATCAGTTCGCGGCCTTCAACGTCGATCACCGTGGAGTTCTTCGCCGACTCGACGAAGATCGGGTGGATCTGGCCGACGCCACGTGGGACGGCGGCGACACGGCGTTGCATCAAGGATTCGTTGGTCTTGCTCATAATGCCCTCATTCGCGCCGACTCTGACGGCGCTGTTATTCGGGGGTGGCTGGGTGTGCCTGTGAACAGTATTCGTTGATCGACTGTCACCGGCGCCCTGGCCACCAGGTACTGCATGTCAAAAAAACCAGCGAGACGTCGCTCTCGCGCCCCGCTGGCAGAGGTAAAGCCCTTAGCGCATCAGACGCTGATGCACAGGTATTTGATTTCGAGGTAGTCCTCGATGCCGTACTTGGAACCTTCGCGGCCCAGGCCCGAGGCCTTGATACCGCCGAACGGCGCGACTTCGTTGGAGATCAGGCCGGTGTTGATACCGACCATGCCATATTCCAGGGCCTCGGCGACGCGGAACACGCGGCTCATGTCGCGGGCATAGAAGTACGAGGCCAGGCCGAACTCGGTGTCGTTGGACATGGCGATGACTTCGGCCTCGTCCTTGAAGCGGAACAGCGGCGCCAGCGGGCCGAAGGTCTCTTCCTTGGCGACGGCGGCAGTCTTCGGTACGTCGACCAGGATGGTCGGCTCGAAGAAGTTGCCTTCGATCAGCTTGCCACCGGACAGCACCTTGGCGCCCTTGGAGACGGCGTCCTCGATGTGCTCCTGGACCTTGGCGACCGCCTTGTTGTCGATCAGCGGGCCAGTGGTGGTGCCTTCTTCCAGGCCGTTACCGATCTTCAGCTTGCCAACGGCAGCCTTGAGCTTCTCGGCGAACGCGTCGTAGACGCCGTCCTGCACGTAGATGCGGTTGGCGCAGACGCAGGTCTGGCCGTTGTTGCGGTACTTGGAGATGATCGCGCCCTCGACCGCCTTGTCCAGGTCGGCGTCGTCGAACACGATGAACGGAGCGTTGCCGCCCAGCTCCAGGGATACTTTCTTGATGTCCTTGGCGCATTCTTCCATCAGCTGGCGACCGATTTCGGTCGAGCCGGTGAACGACAGCTTGCGTACCAGGGAGTTGCCAGTCAGCTCGCCGCCGACTTCACCAGCGCTGCCGGTAACAACGCTCAGCACGCCAGCCGGGATGCCGGCGCGGGTGGCCAGCTCGACCAGGGCCAGGGCGGAGTAAGGGGTCTGCGAAGCAGGCTTGAGCACCATGGTGCAGCCAGCGGCCAGGGCCGGGCCGGCTTTACGGGTGATCATCGCCGCCGGGAAGTTCCACGGGGTGATGGCCGCGGTGACACCGATCGGCTGCTTGATGACGATCAGGCGCTTGTCTGGCTGGTGGCCCGGGATGGTGTCGCCGTAGACGCGCTTGGCTTCCTCGGCGAACCACTCGATGAACGAGGCGGCGTAGGCGATTTCGCCCTTGGCTTCGGCCAGCGGCTTGCCCTGTTCGGTGGTCATCAGGCGAGCCAGGTCGTCCTGGTTCTCGATCATCAGCTCGAACCAGCGGCGCAGCTTGTTCGAACGCTCCTTGGCGGTCAGGGCACGCCAGGCCGGCAGGGCCTTGTCGGCGGCTTCGATGGCGCGGCGGGTTTCCGCAGCCCCCATCTTCGGCACGGTGCCGATGACTTCGCCGGTGGCCGGGTTGGTCACCTTGATGGTCTGACCGCTGTCCGCATCCAGCCATTCACCGTTGATGAAGGCTTGCTGGCGGAACAACTGAGCGTCTTTGAGCTGCATGTCGGCTTCCCTTGACCGCGCCGCGCTGGCACGGAACGTCTTGTTGATTATTGAAAGGCGCCCCTGGTGGGGCTGCCGTCAGGAATTCTGGCACCCAAACGAGCCAAGTGTTCAATATTGGGTATTGAGCGTTTGAAATCTCAAACGAATGCTAAGCGGGTGCTGGGTGTTTGGACAATAGGCTGTTCGAAAAAAAGAACGAATGGTCTTTGGAAACGGGGCTGGCCTCTTCGCGGGCAAAGCCGGTGCCCTCCACCTCGGCCTACATCAGATTTTCCCCATTGCGCGTAGTCCATTTCCCAAAGACACTTTTGCCGCACTCAAGCCATTGCGAGCGGCCTGTGACGGGATCTAGGCTCGCCCGGTCGTTGCCAAATCAACGATCGGGTTTAGCCACTCGGATCAAAGACGGTCGCACCTCGCCTCCACATTCCAGAGCATTGCTACTGGTACTTCATGGCGGCTGTGCGTGGGGCACCTTCGGGTGCGCCGGGTGCCGTCTTCCCGGTTGGCTAACCCGCGTACAGCTGCCACCTATTTCGTTTAGCCACGGATCTGCGGCAGCTCTAACAAGACGGAGCTGTAGCCATGAAAAAACTCGTTCCCGACCCACCCCGCCTCACACTCATCACCAACCCCGCCTTCTCCATCCACACCGACATGATCGCCCCCGATCCCCTGGTCCACGCCAGCGCACTGTTGCTCGGCGTTGCCGAAACCCTCGACGAACACTGCCGCGCCCGCGCCGGAGCGCCCGGCCTGAACATGCTGGCCAACGCTGCGCAAAACGCCGAAACCGCGCGGGCACTGGTTGAACATGCCTTGAACCAGATCTGAGGGAATGTCCATGAACGATCAATCGAACCACTAAACCACCGCCGGCATCGCCACATTCCTGGACATGTTCAGGGTGCAGCCCGGCGTACCGCTGGAACGGGTGCTGGAGGAAGTCTCGGTCGTGCTCGGCTGCATCCGTGACCTGAGCGACCAGGAAGAAGCGCGCCCTGCCGCAGTAACGGCGCTGCACTACCTCAGCGCCCTGGCCAAGGGGTTGATGAATGATCTGGAGATAGCGCGCAACAGCGTGCATTGAGCCATTCAGTACTGTGGTGACCTCTTCGCCGCTGCGACTTGCCCGCGAAAAGGTCACCACAGGTCCAAAACCCCGGGAAAAACAGCCACAGATCAAGGCGATGGACGCCATCGACGCAGATGGGTATCATTGCGCCGCGTTGCACTCGTAGCTCAGCTGGATAGAGTACTGCCCTCCGAAGGCAGGGGTCGTGGGTTCGAATCCCGCCGAGTGCGCCATCTCCGAAAGCCCCGGGAAATCTCCCGGGGCTTTTTCGTTTGTGCGCCAGGTCGCGCCTCGCCCCTCCCCCGACACCGCCCATTGGTGTTAGCGTGGGCATGTTTCCTACCAATGGACATCCCTTTTAAACCCTTCGCGAAGGAATGCGTTTACCCATGCCCTTGCCCAAGCTTTCTGCCGTCTCCCTGATGCTGGCCAGCCTTGCGCTGTTCGCCGTTCCCGCACACGCTAACCTCAGCCCGCAACAGTCCGCCGCCATCCTCAAGGCCTACGACGGCACCGACCCGGCCGACTTCAAGCAGTTCATCGACAAGCTGGCCAACAGCGAACTGGCCAAGGTCGACACGCTCGACGAAACCCTCAAGGCCTACCTCGCCGGCAAACCGCTCGCCGCCGAGCAGCAGAACGAGATCAACCGCCTGCTGGGCCTGTACACCCGCATCAAGTACGGCAAGGCTGCCACCCAGACGCTGCGCGAGCTGGTGCAAATCCCGACCTTCCAGGTCGAGGGCCTGCCACAACACGAGAACCCCGAGTTCCACAAGATTGCCGTCAAGATCAAGGCGCTGGCAGAAGACTTCGGCCTTGAGTTCCGCAACATCGACAACCGCGTCTACGAGATCACCCTCGGCGAAGGCAAGGAAGTGATCGGCATCCATGCCCACGCCGACGTGGTGCCGGTCAATCCGGCCAACTGGAAACTCGAAGACGGCACGCGCCTCGACCCGTTCAAGGTCACCCTGGTGGGTGATCGCATGTACGGCCGCGGCACCGAGGACGACAAGAACGGCATCGTCGTCGCGCTCTACGCCCTGAAGGTCGCCAAGGACGAGAAGCTGCCACTGGCGCGTCAGTTCAAGCTGCTGGTGGACACCACCGAGGAAACCTCCGGCGACGCCATTCCCTACTACTTCGCCCGCAACGCCACACCGGACTACAACCTGGCGCTGGACGGCGGCTACCCGGTGGTGATCGCCGAGAAGGGCTATGGCACCGTCATGGCCAGCTTCAGCAAGCGCGCGGGTGAAGGCAAGGGCGCCGAGGTGATCAACCTCACCGGCGGCCTGGCGACCAACCAGATCCCCACCACCTCGGTGGCGACGCTGATCGGCGACCATCCGGCCGACCTGGCCCGACGCCTGAAGCAGGCCGGCGAGCTGTACCGCAAGGCCAATGGCAAGGACTTCAAGATCGACGCCGTGGTCTCGGGCAAGCAGGTGATCCTGACCGTGACCGGCGTCTCCGCGCACTCCTCCTCGCCACAGTCGGGGGTCAACCCGGTGGCACGCATGCTCGACTTCCTCAACGGCCTGGGCGACCGCGTGCCGCTCAAGCACAACCACATCACCGATGCTGCCCGCTACGCCGCCGACAACTGGGGGCTGGACTACCTGGGCAGCAAACTGGGCGTCGGCTTCAAGGACGATTTCATGGGGCCGCTGACCGCCTCGCTGACCTACGTCGCCCTGGACCAGAAAGCCCTGAAGCTGGCGGTGAACCTGCGCATCCCGAAAGGCAAGCCGATCGACACGATCAAGGACGAATTGGCTGACAAGCTCGGTGATTGGGCGCGTATCAGCCACACCTCGGTGGCCTTCGAGTACACCCTGGACGAGCCGATGTACCGCAACCCCGAAGGCGAATGGGTCAAGGCGCTGCTGGATGTGGCCACCGAGAACCTCGGCCTGCCCCACGAGTTCGGCACCTCTGCTGGCGCCACCTCGGTGCACGACCTGCCCAACGGCGTGCAGTTCGGCCTGTCGATGCCCGGCGTGAAGTACACCGGCCACAACGACAACGAGTTCAAGACCGTGGAGCAGTTCATGCTGGACCTGCAGGTGATCAGCGAGATGGTCGCGCGCATCGGGCAGATGCCCAAGCTCTGAGCGAATCCCGGCGAGGGCCGTCCGCCGGCCCTCGTGCGCTTCGACCAATGACGTTTTTCAATCGCCTCGATGCCGTTTCCTGCATTGCCGTGCAGAGCGCGGTCCCGGATGCTTTATTTATTCCAGGACAGCGCTTTTTCCACCCCCGAGGCCCCCATGAAGAACGTCGAACAGATTCTCAAGACCAAATCCCAGCACCAGACCGTCTACACCATCGGGCCTGACGAGTCGGTGCTCGACGCGCTGAAGCTGCTGGCAGAAAAGAACATCGGTGCGCTGCCCGTGATCGAGAACGACCAGGTGGTAGGCATCGTCAGCGAGCGCGACTATGCGCGCAAGCTGGTGCTCAAGGGCCGCTCGTCGGCAGCCACGCCCGTGCGCGAGATCATGAGCTCGCCAGTGGTCACCGTGGAGCCCAAGCAGAACCTCGAGTACTGCATGAACCTGATGACCAACCGTCACCTGCGCCACCTGCCGGTGGTCGACCATGGCAAGCTGCTGGGCCTGCTGTCGATCGGCGACCTGGTCAAGGAAACCATTGCCGAACAGGCCAACCTGATCCTGCAACTGCAACAGTACATCCGCGGCGAATGAGCTGCCGGCTCAGTGGTAGGCGCGCTCCAGTTCGTCCAGCTGATGGTCGAAACTGCGCAGACGCGCCGACCAGGTGTACACCAGCACTTCCAGATCACGATTGAGCACTGCGGTATTGCCGCCGTCACGCCCCTGCGGGTCGCACAGGTCGAGCTGGTAGCGCTCGCGCGCCATGGCCGTGGCCACGCTCGACAGGTCGCGGGCATTGGCCAGCCAGTGGTGATGGTGATCGTGCACTTCTCGGTCCAGCTCGCGGCACTGGCGCTTGAGTGCGTCCAGGCACTGCTCCAGTGGCGTGCCCTTGAGCTCGCCCATGACTTCTTCGAAGGTACGCCCCGAATGCCAGTAGCTGCCCCAGAAATAGCGGTCGAACACTGTTTCGACCCGACGCAGGGCGACCTTGGTGTTCCAGATGGCCACCAGCGTTCGGCCCTGAGCCACTTCACGCTTGTTCAGGTGCAACTGCTGCCAGGCGATCCACGCCAGGCCGCAGAGCGCCACCGCCGCGGTGACCGCAGCGGCGGCATACAGGAACTGCACCGCCTGGTTCATCTGATGGGTGTGCCGGATACCGTAGAAGTAGCCAGCAGTCAGGGTGCCCAGGATCGTCACGGTGCACCAGAAGCCTGGTGCGTAGGGATCTTTCATCGCGCTATCCCCTTTTTGTTTTCCTGAGCATAGCAACGCTGAAATCAACCATCAGGTGCCACTCGGCGCTTTATTTGCGCGGGCGACGCAAGGCCTCGTTGAGCTGATCGAACGGCACGGCCCAATCGGCGTCCTCGATGATGCTCTCTTTCAGAAAGGCTCGCTGCGCGTCGCTCCAGAACGGCGCGTCCACCAGCTTGATTTCGTTCTTGAGCGGCGAGTGCGAGGCGATGAACTGGTCGATGCTCACGGCATCGTCCGCCAGGCCCAGTTGCTTGAACAGCTCGGCGAAGGGGTGAATCGGTGCGTCCATGTGTCCTCCTCGATTGCACAGGTTAGGGGTTGCCTGCGGTAGACCGCGCCCTGGCCGCAACGACTCGATCGATATGAGCGCCACAGGCCCTCGGCAAGTTTAGGCCCTCTGCGTACAGGCGCAGCTAGACTTGAACAAGAGGGCCCTGAGATGACCAAGCTGATCGCTCGCTGCTGGCGCAGGTTCTGGCTGTTGCTGATCCTCGGCGTCGCCGGGGCGGGCCAGGCTGCGGCCGGTCATGACGTCTGGCTGCTGGACATCGACGACGCCATCGGCCCGGCCAGCGCCGACTACCTGCTGCGCGGGCTCGACCAGGCACAGGAGCAGCAGGTGCAACTGGTGGTGATCCGCATGGATACCCCGGGCGGGCTCGACATCGCCATGCGCCAGATCGTCAAGGCGATCCTCGCCAGCCCCGTACCGGTGGTCACCTATGTGGCCCCCGGCGGTGCACGGGCCGCCAGCGCCGGGACCTATATCCTCTACGCCAGCCATGTGGCGGCCATGGCCCCCGGCACCAACCTGGGGGCGGCGACGCCGGTACAGATCGGTGCTGGCGACAAGAGTACGCAAAAGCCTGGCGCCACCAACGCTGAGCAGGCCCCCTGGAGCGCAAGCAGGTCAACGATGCCGCGGCCTACATCCGGGGGCTTGCGCAACTGCGCGGGCGCAATGCCGACTGGGCGGAAAAGGCCGTGCGCGAGGCGGTCAGCCTGTCGGCCGAGGAAGCCTTGCGCCTGAACGTCATCGATCTGGTCGCCACAGACCTGCCGGGCCTGCTGCAACGCCTGGACGGTAAGACCCTGGTCGCCGCTGGCGAGGCCCGTGCGCTGCAGACCGCCAATGCCCGTGTGGTCGAGCACCTGCCGGACTGGCGCACCCGCCTGCTGGCCGTGATCACCAACCCCAGCGTAGCGCTGATCCTGATCATGCTTGGTGTGTACGGGCTGCTGTTCGAGTTCATGAACCCGGGTTCGGGCGTAGGCGGTGTGGTCGGCGGTATCTGCCTGCTGCTGGCGCTCTATGCCCTGCAGTTGCTGCCGGTGAGCTATGCCGGGGTAGCGCTGATCCTGCTCGGGGTGGCGTTCATGGTTGCGGAGGCGTTCCTGCCCAGCTTTGGCGTGGTCGGCTTCGGCGGCATCGTCGCCTTCGTGGTCGGCGCGGTGATCCTGATGGACACCGATGCGCCGGGCTTCGGCATTCCGCTGGCGCTGATCGTCGCCCTGGCCGCGGTGTCGGCGCTGCTGCTCGGCGGTGTGCTGGGCATGGCCGTCAAGGCTCGACGGCGCGCGCTGGTCAGCGGCGATGCCGGGCTGGTAGGCAGCCTGGTGACCGTCACCCAGGTCACGCTCGACAACCCGTTCTGCGGCTCGGTACAGGCCCAGGGCGAACAATGGCAAGCCCGCTGCACCACACCGCTGCAGCCCGGCCAGCACGTGCGGGTCATCGCCCGGCGCGGCGTGGTGCTGGAGGTCAGCGCCAGTGCGCCCTCGGCGCAAGGAGAGTAGAGATGTTCGTTCAATTCGGATTTGGCACCTTGCTGGTGCTGCTGGCGCTGCTGCTGATGTCGGCGCTGCGCATCCTGCGCGAGTACGAGCGCGGGGTGGTGTTCCAGCTTGGCCGCTTCTGGCAGGTGAAGGGGCCGGGGCTGATCATCCTGATCCCCGGCATCCAGCAGATGGTGCGGGTCGACCTGCGCACCGTGGTGCTGGATGTGCCACCGCAGGATGTGATCACCCGCGACAACGTCTCGGTCAAGGTCAATGCGGTGGTGTACTTCCGCGTGCTCGATCCGCAGAAGGCGATCATCCAGGTGGAAGACTTTTTAAGCGCCACCAGCCAACTGGCCCAGACCACACTGCGCGCGGTGCTGGGCAAGCACGAGCTGGACGAGCTGCTGGCCGAGCGCGAGCAGCTCAATCTCGATATCCGCCAGGTGCTCGACGCGCAGACCGACGCCTGGGGCATCAAGGTGGCCAATGTCGAGATCAAGCATGTCGACCTCAACGAGTCGATGGTCCGCGCCATCGCCCGCCAGGCCGAGGCCGAGCGCGAGCGGCGGGCGAAGGTGATCCATGCCGAGGGCGAATTGCAGGCGTCGGAAAAGTTGATGCAGGCCGCGCAGATGCTCAGCAAGGAGCCGGGGGCGATGCAGTTGCGCTACATGCAGACGCTGGGGTCGATTGCCGGGGACAAGAGCTCGACCATCGTGTTTCCGTTGCCGGTGGATCTGCTCAAGGGCCTGGTGGACAAGGATCGATAGAGATCGCTGCGCAGCCACGCCCCCGTAGTTTCAGATCGGCGCCCGACGCAGGGTCGCGAGGAATGTCGCCGCACCGATGAACAGGCCGGCGAACGTGCGGTTCAGACGCTTCTGCTGTTTCGGCGTGCGCAACAGGCGCAGCACCCGCGAGGCCAGCCCGGTGTAACCCGCCATCACCAGCATGTCGACGCTGATCATGGTGGCGGTGATCGCCAGGTATTGCGCCAGCAATGGCTGGTGCGGGTCGATGAACTGCGGCAGCACCGCGAGCATGAACACCAGCGCCTTGGGGTTGCTGACGTTGACCAGAAAGCCTCGGAACACCAGGCTCAGTGGCTTGCCGATGGGCCGCACGGCGGACTCTTCGCTCATGTCCATCGGCAGCGCACGCCATTGCCGGTACGCCAGGTACACGAGGTAGGCGACACCGAACCACTTGATGATCTGGAAGGCGGTGGCCGACGCGGCGAGGATCGCGCCGACACCGGCGGCGATGATGGCGATCTGCACGATCAGGCCCAGTTGCAGGCCCAGGGCGTTCCAGTAGCCACGCCAGAAACCGTATTGCAGGCCGCTGGACATCGAGGCGATTGCCCCGGCCCCCGGCGACAGGCTGATGACCCAGCACGCGGCAAAGAAGGCCAACCAGGTTTCCATCGACATCACACACCTCGCTCGAACGAATGTTGCAAAACGTTAAGCTAAGGTTTTGGTGAAAAAATAACCAGCGGAATTTGTGGCGGGAGCCTGGTTTGTTTTGTGCCTGTACCGGCCCTATCGCGGGCAAGCCCGCTCCCACAGGGCTCAGCTGTATTCAGCGTCAGCGTGGTGTCTGTAGGAGCGGGCTTGCCCGCGATAGGGCCGGCAGAAGCTCAATCAGTCTCGGCCGATGTGCCGTTGCTGACGCCCGGCACCTCAGCCCCGCGCCAACGCCGCACCGACTTCTGGAAAAACTGGCTGTTGGGCACCTGCACCAGCGCCCCACCCGCCTCCGGCGTTTCCATCAGCGTGGTGTACAGCAGGTTGATCGCGATCACCCGTCCCTTCACCCCCGGCTTGTCGAGGGTATCGACCAGCTCGACCACGTCGCCAATGCGAAACGGCCCGACGGTGAAGATCAGCACGGCGCACAGCAAGTTCGACAGCACGCTCCAGATAGCGAAGAACGCCACCGCCGCCACCGCGACGAAGCCCGACAGGGCCGTCCACAGCACCGTGGCCGACACTCCCATGCGCTCCAGCACGAACAGCAGCGCACTGCCCATGATCAGCCAGCGCAGACCGCCGCGCACCGGCACCAGCAGCTCCGGCGGCAGCGGGTAGCGCTGGCCGAGGCGGCTCAGGGTGCGGGCGACAATGCGCTGCAGCACGAAGGCCAGCGCCAGGATCAGCAGAATCTGCAAACCCAGCCAGAACGCATCCATCCATTGCCCCGGCAACAGCGAGCGCAGCTGCTCCATCAGGACAGCGCCTCCAGCTCGGCCTGCATGCTTTCCAGCGTTTCCAGGGCCTCCATCCAGGCCTCTTCAAGCTCGCCTTCGCGCTGCTTGAGCTTGGTCTGGCGGGCCAGCAGGTCGCGCAGCTCATCCTTGCGGGCGGCGTCGTAGAGGCCACTGTCGCCCAGCGCGGTCTCGATCTCGGCCAGTTGCGCGTGCACCTGGCCCAGTTCGGTCTCCAGCTTGTCGGCGGCCTTCTTGTGCGGTGCCAGTTGCTGGCGCAGGGCGGCGGCGGCCTGGCGCTGGGCCTTCTTGTCGGTCTTGTCCGGATTGACCGGCGTGTTGCTGACCGGGGCGGTGCGCTGGCGGTAGTCGATCAGCCAGCGGCTGTAGTCGTCCAGGTCACCATCGAAGGTGTCGACCTTGCCATCGGCCACCAGCAGGAAGTCGTTGGTGGTGCTCTTGAGCAGGTGACGGTCGTGGGACACGACCACCACGGCACCAGCGAATTCCTGCAACGCCATGGTCAGGGCCAGGCGCATTTCGAGATCGAGGTGGTTGGTCGGCTCGTCGAGCAGCAGCAGGTTTGGCCGCTCCCAGGCGATCAGCGCCAGGGCCAGGCGGGCCTTCTCGCCACCGGAGAAGTTGACCACCGGCTCGTCGATGCGATCACCGCGGAAGTCGAAGCCGCCGAGGAAGTCGCGCAGGGTCTGCTCGCGCTCGGCCGGAGCCAGGCGCTGCAGGTGCAGCAGCGGGCTGGCCTTGTCGTCCAGCGAGTCGAGCTGATGCTGGGCGAAGTAGCCGACAGCGAGGTTCTCGCCGCGCAACAGGCGCCCGGACAGCGGTTCGAGTTCGCCGGCCAGGTTCTTGATCAGGGTGGACTTGCCGGCACCATTGGGGCCAAGCAGGCCGATGCGCGCACCGGGAGTGAGCTGCAGCTTGACCTTCTCGAGGATGGTCTTGTCGCCATAACCCAGGCGCCCTTCGGCGAGGTCGAGCAGCGGGCTTGAGATCTTGTGGGCTTCGCGGAAGACGAAGTCGAACGGCGAATCGACATGCGCCGCCGACAGCTCCTCCATGCGCTCGAGGGCCTTGATCCGGCTCTGCGCCTGGCGGGCCTTGGTGGCCTGGGCCTTGAAGCGGGCGATGTACTTTTCCATGTGCGCGCGCTGCGCCTGCTGCTTCTCGTAGGCCTGCTGCTGCTGCGCCAGACGTTCGGCGCGGGTGCGCTCGAAAGCGCTGTAGCCGCCCTTGTAGAGATTGAGCTTGCGCTGTTCGACATGCAGCACATGGTCGACCACGGCATCGAGGAAGTCGCGGTCGTGGGAGATCAGCAGCAGCGTGCCCGGATAGCCCTTGAGCCAGTCTTCGAGCCAGAGGATCGCGTCGAGGTCCAGGTGGTTGGTGGGCTCGTCGAGCAGCAGCAGGTCGGACGGGCACATCAGTGCCTGGGCCAGGTTCAGGCGCATCCGCCAGCCACCGGAGAAGTCGCCGACGCGGCGGTCCATCTGCTCGGCGGTGAAGCCCAGCCCTGCCAGCAACTTGCGGGCGCGGGCGTCAGCGGTGTAGCCGTCGGCACTGTCCAGCTCACTGTGCAGACGCGCCAGCGCCGTGCCGTCATGGGCCTGCTCGGCAGCGGCCAGGTCGGCCTGGACCTTGCGCAGGCGCAGGTCGCCGTCGAGGACATAGTCCACCGCCAGGCGATCGAGGGTGTCGACCTCCTGGCGCATGTGGGCGATGCGCCAATCGGCGGGGATCTGGCAATCGCCGGCGTCGGGCGACAACTCACCGCGCAGCAGGGCGAACAGGCTGGATTTGCCGGCACCGTTGGCGCCGATGAGGCCGGCCTTGTGACCGGTGTGCAGGGTCATCTCGGCGCCTTCTAGCAAGCGCTGAGGACCACGCTGTAAAGTGAGGTTGGATAGTCTGATCATGATGGTCGCGGAGTCTATCAGCTTCCGGGTGGCCCACACAGGCCACTCGATCATTGGCGCGAGACGAATCATGCACAGCGAATTATGGAACCACGCCCTGGCCCTCTACGGCCGTCCAGGGGTCGAGAATGCCTGCCTGACCCTGCAGGCCTTGGGCGGCGATGTCTGCCTGCTGCTGTGCGGCACTTGGCTGCAGGCACGGCGGGTAGCCCCCGATGCGCGGCGGGTGGAAGCACTACGGCAACTGGCCGGCCCCTGGCAGCAAGAGGTGGTTACACCCTTGCGCGCGCTGCGTCAGGCGTGGCGTGCACAGGCACAAGGCGATCCGCACCTGGCGGCATTACGGGAGCAGGTGAAAGGGTTGGAACTGGAGGCGGAGCGAACCTTGCTGGCGCGCTTGCAGACGTGCGCCGCAAAGTGGTCGGCGAGCCCGGACGGACACGCCGACGATTGGCTGGACCGGCTGGCGCCGGACCAGGCCCGTGACCACGACGCGCTGCATCAGCTGCGCGCCGCGGCCAGAGCGCTTCAGGACGCCGAAGACGGCGACTGAGCCGGGGTGCTGGCCGGAGCCGATGGCGCTGGAGAAGCCGGAGTGCTGCTGGCAGCAGGAGCTGCGGGCTTGGCTTCGACAGGCTTGGCAGGAGCCTTGGTGGCAGCTGGCTTGGCGGCAGGTTTCGAAGCGGGTTTGGCTGCAGGTTTCGCAGCCGGTTTTGCCGCTGCTGGCTTCGCGGCAGGTTTGGCTGCCGCTGGCTTGGCTGCTGGTTTGGCTGCTGACTTGGCAGCCGCTGCAGGCTTGGCTGCAACCGGCTTGGCGGCGGCTTTGGCTGGAGCTTTGGCAGCAGCGGGCTTGGCAGCAGGTTTAGCGGCTGCCGGTTTGGCTGCTGGTTTGGCGGCAACCGGCTTGGCTGCAGCTGCCTTGGTCGCAGGCTTGGCCGCAGTTGCTTTGGCTGCTGGCTTGGCCGGGGCCTTGGCCGCAGCAGGTTTGGCAGCGGGTTTGGCCGCAGCGGTTTTCGCAGCAGGCTTGGCGGCTGCCGCTTTGGCCGGTGCCTTGGCAGCGGCAGGTTTGGCGGCGGCTTTAGCAGCAGGCTTGGCAGCGGCGGTTTTCACGGGTGCCTTGGCGGCGGGCTTGGCAGCAGGAGACTTGGTGGCAGGCTTGGCAGCCGCGACCTTGGTGGCAGGTTTTGCAGCAGTCTTGGCCGCAGGCTTGGCTGCCGCACGCAGGCCGAGTGCCTTGCCAGCGGCTTCACGCACCTTGCCAACACCCTGAGCCAGTTTCAGGCTCTCCTGGGCATCACGCTTGAGTTGCTGAATATAAGTACGCGTCTGAGTCTGGCGATCTTTCAGCGAATCGAGCAGTGCTTCAAGTTCACCGATAGCCCCCTGGGCCTTGCTTTGTGCCTTGGCCTTGCCGGCCTTGGCAGAATCCTGCAACTTCAGACGGGCATTGTGCAGTTTCTCCTGCGCCTTGCCGCGTTGTTTTTCCAACTTGGCGAGCAGTTTCTCTGCATCCGCCAGCGCTTGCGAGCAAGCCTCTTCCAGATGTTCGAGCAGGCTACCGGAAAGTTGCTGGAGCAGATGCAACGGCGTACTGACGGGCTTCTTTTTAGCCGACATGGCTTACCTCCTGGCTGACGAGATTGCGGCTCATACTATGCTTCTGCTGCTACCGCCGCTAGGGCATGTTGACAGTATTGTTTGCGCCGCGTTGCATGCCTGGGCAAAGTTGTTATCTTGCAGCTCGGTGCAAGTGTAGTAGTCGATTAAATGATTGCCGACATTTACTCATTGGCCGGCAACAAAGGCTGGCATACTTCGCCTTCATCGCCGCAGGAGTTGCCCGTGCCTCGTTATCTGATTCTCGGCTTGAGCCTGTTGGCAGCCTCTGCCCTGGCCGCCCCCGAAACATCCCCCGCCAATGACCAGGACCTGGCCTACAGCCTGGGCGCAAGCCTTGGCGAACGCCTGCACCAGGAGATGCCCGGCCTGCAGCTCGATGCGCTGGTAGAGGGGCTGCGCCAGGCCTATCAGGGCCAGCCGCCGCGCATCGACAAGACGCGCATGCAGGCGATTCTCCAGCAGCATGACGAGCAGGCCAACGCCGCCGCGCAGCAGGCGCAGGTCGACAAGCTGCTGGCCGCGGAAAAACGCTTCATGGCCAACGAACGCGCCCGCAGCGGTGTACATGAACTGCCCGAAGGTGTGCTCTACAGCGAGCTGGCCAGCGGCAGCGGCGCGCAACCCAAGGCGGGTGGAAAAGTGCAGGTTCGGTATGTCGGCAAGCTGCCGGACGGCTCGGTGTTCGACCAGAGCCAGCAACCGCAGTGGTTCAGCCTGGGCTCGGTGATCGAAGGATGGCAGGTGGCATTGCCACACATGAAGGCAGGCGCCAAGTGGCGACTGGTGATTCCGTCGGCGCAGGCTTATGGCGCCGATGGGGCGGGCGACCTGATCGCGCCCTATACCCCGCTGGTGTTCGAGATCGAACTGCTGGCAGTTGGCGACTGAGACAGGCCGTCAGGCCTGTACCGCACCCTCTTCCTTGTGCGCGTTGTGCAGCACTTCGATCAGACAGTCTTCGAGCTCGAAGCGTTCGTGCAACAGGCCGCCCAGCTTGCCGAGCTTGTCGGCGAAACGTTCGGTATCCTTGCACTCGCCTTTCTCGCAATGGTCATTGAAAGCCAGAGCGATCTGGGTGATGTCGTTGATCCGGGGATTGATTTCCTCGGCCAGTTTGAGCGCCTGCTCGTCGCCGAACGCCTTCGCTTCAGTGACCAATTGCTCGCTGACCTCGAAGTGCCAGGCCGACACGTAGTCAACCAGGATCGCGCAGAAGTCGCGGTTCTTGTCCTTGTCGGCGAAGGCTGGCTTGGCATCGCGCAGCGCGCGGAAGGCCTGCACCAGTTCATGACGCTCCTCCAGCCAACGGTCGATCAGCTTGTGAACCCCGCCCCATCGTTCCTGGGCGTTCTGGCAACTATCGAGCATGGCAGTCTCATCCCTAGCTGGGCAGATGCCGCTGCACCTCGCGTCACAACTGCGCGACACAAAGGTGACATCCGCAGAGCGGCATCGAACCGTATGTTTTCAATGTGCGTGCAGGGGAGATTATTCCCGCGCGTGCTGACCATCAAGGTACGCAGAGGACTAAGTTCATACAAGCGTTTGATGCCCACACACAGGACCATTGGTCGCGCAATTGCGCTGGGTCAACTGCCGCCAGGGTTGCGGAAACGATACGCCAGCAGGCAGTACAAGGGCAGCGCCGTGAGCAGCAGGAAGGCCATCACGCTCCATTCGGGGAGCGTGAGGTCCAGGAAGCTCCAACTGATCGAAACACATTCGGAGCTGCCGACCAGCAGACGTTCCAAGGCCTGTGTCCAGGAGCGCTGAAGTGTCTGCGCGAAAGGTTCGGGGGTAATCGCAAGCCACTCGCCCTGCAGCCACACCTGCCGTGACGCAAGGGCGACACCGGCACCGGAACAACCACCTGCCAGCCACGCATAGACCCGCGTGCCGGCTGCACCCGGGGCATGCAGCATGGCGCACAGGCAAACCAGCGCGTAGCACACCAACAGCAGGCGCTGGGTCAGGCAAAGGGGGCACGGAACCAGGCCAAGCCAGTTCTCAAGCACGATCGCCCCGCCCAAGGTGGCGAGCGAGACGAGGAAGGCTGCAAAGAACAAAGGGCGCGAGCGAGCCTGCGACATGAGCGACGGAAATCCCGGAAGAGCAGTAGTGGCGTGAAACGGTAGAGGAAAGAGGATCGCTGTTTCAAGTTGCTACAGTGGGGACAAATCGCTGATTGGAAGGGAAAGTTTTCTAATCTTGGTAGGACATATCCGAAGGTCAGCCACTGCGCAGATACTGTCCTACCACTGCCAGGGGAAACACCAATCGGATGTGCCCGACAGCAACACAAGGCAGCACCTGCAGCGGGCGCTGCCTTGTGTTGCTGTCGGGCTACGCAACGCCCTGGCGAACTCAGGACGCGTGCACACCCTCAGGCAGCGGCAAGGCCAGCAAGCGCTCGTCAAGCAGGCCAAGGCCCTCCTGGAACAGCTGGTTGCTGCGCTCGGTCTCGCCCAGCCCGGCCAACAGCCGCGCAAGTTCGGCGCAGGTTTCCGGGTTGCGCTCCATGCGCAGGCTGCTTTCGAGGTAGTCACGCGCCTTGCCCCACAGGCGGTTCTGCAGGCTCAGGCGCCCCAGGGTAAGCAGCAGGCTGGGGTCTTGCGGATGATCCTTGAGCCAGCCTTCGGCCGTCTGCAACTGGCGCGCCGGGTCATCGCCACGTACCAGGCCATAAAGGCGCGCCAGGTGGCTTTCGAACTGACGCTTCAATGCGGTACGCAACACCTGCTCGGCGTCACCTTGGGCGCCAACCTGGCGCAGTTGCTCGGCATAGGCCAGCACCAACTGCGGCTCCTGGCGCTGGGCCGAGGTAAGCTGTTGCCAGGCGCGCTCCAGCGATTGGCGGGCGGCTTGAGAGTCCTCGCCGCGGGTTGCGGCCAGTGTCAGGTTCTGGCCCCAGGCACGCTGCTCCAGTTCGGCCAGCTCGTTGCCCGGCAGCACCTTGCCCTTGCGCAGGTCCGGCAGCAGGCGAATCAACGCCGGCCAGTCACCACGCTCGCGGTGCAGACGCTGCAGCAAGCGCAGCACCTGGGCGTTGTGCGGGTGCCGCGCCTGCATCGCCAGCAGGGTTTCCAGGGCACCGTCGCTGTCGCCGCGGTCCATCTGCAACTGCGCATGGGTCAGGGCGATCCCCAGCTCCGCCTGGGGCTGACGCTCCAGGGCACGTTCGAGCAGGTTGTCGCTGTCTTCGGTGCGCCCCTGCTCGTTGGCCGCACGGGCAGCGCCGAGGTAGTAGAGCAAGGGTTGGCGCTCGGCTTCGGCGGCGCGGTGCAGGTGGCGTTGGGCACTGGCCCAGCGACCCTCGGCGAGGTCCAGTTGGCCCTGCTCGATGGCGACACGCACCCGCCGGCTGCGATTGCGCCGTGACCAAGGGTTGACCACCCCGCTGGACGCCAGCACCAGGCCAACCACGTAACGCAGCAACAGCAGCGCCAGCACCAGCACCACCAGTGCCGCGAACGCCGCCCACAGCCCTGATTGGTAACGGAAGCCACCATAGGCGATCAGCACGTAGCCACTGTGCTTGGCGATGGCCACACCCAAGGCCGCGGCGATGACGATCGCCAACACTGCCAGCAGGTAGACACGCTTCATGGCTTGCCCCCTTCGCCTTCGGCCGGCAGATGGCGCCGCTGGATATAGGCCTGCACGGCGGCAAGGCTTTCGCTCAGGTCAGGCACCACCACCGAGACGGGCTGCTCGGCCAGTGCGTTGAGGCTGTCGAGCATGGCCTTGCTCTGCGGGTTGTCCGGGTTGAAGTTGGCCAGCAGCACGCTGCGCGCATCGTCCAGCGCCTGGCTGTAGACCTTGGCCTGGCCATTGAGCGCCGCCCACTGGGCCTGCTCGATGGTGAGGCTCAGCGCGAGGCGCAGCTGGTTGAGCGATTGCCCGGCCAGCAGCGGACGCACGTTCTGGTCGGCGTCGAAATCGATCTGGAAATACTTGGAAATCTCTGCCCACCACCGGGAAAGGCGGCTCGCACCATCGCCGTCGGCGGTCAGCGCACCAAGGGCGTCGGCATCGCTGTTGAACTCAGGCGACTGGGCACTCAGTTGCTGTACCTGCTCGCGCTGGGCGGCGAGCTTGAGGAACAACCCGGTACGGTCGGGTTGCTGGGTGCTGTTGAGCGTCGCCAGGCTGCGCGCCAGTTGCTCACGTGCCGCGAAGGCACCTGGGTCGCTCTGCTCGCGCAGGATCTCGTCGGCACCTTCGACCAGCGCCTTGGCGCTGGCGATGTCCTGCAGCGCCGACAGGCGCAGGGTAGCCAGGCGCAACAGATGCTCGGCCTCAGCCAGACGCCACTCCTTGCGGCTTTCGCCAAGCACGGTTTCCAGGCGCTGGCTGAGCCTTTGCTGGTCACTCTGCAACTGTGCAACCAGCCGACGGCGGTCTTCGAGTTCGCTGGCTGCGGGCAGGGTCGCCAGTTGCGAGCCGAACTGCTGCTGGCGTTGCTGCAGCGCTTCGGCGCGCTGGTTCAGCGCCTCGATATGCTCACCCTGGCCCTGCTCGCTGCCTTGCAGCTGGTGCACCTGCCATGCGCCCCAACCACCGACGGCCACACCGGCTGCGCCGATCAACAGCGCTAGCAGGGCCAGGCCATTGCCGGCGCGCTTGGCCGGCTGCTCGACGGGAGTCTGCGGCGCATCGAGCGCCGAAGGTTGTTCGTTGTTGGACAAGACAGTCTCGCTCACGTATCCATCCTTTGCATGGGGGCGTCGTCGCAATCCGCTCGACGCCTTAGGAGGCAGGTGCAGCGCTGCGCTGCACGGCTGCCAGCAAGGCCGCGGCGCTCGCGCCACGGCAATCCACAACCTGTTGGGCGCCTGCCGCCCTGGCCTGTTCGGCCACGCGCGGGCTTGGCACGAACAGCGCAAGCCCCGCCAGACGCGGCCAATCCGCACCGGCCAGCTGGAGCAGGTGTTCGAAGCCCTGCCCACTGCTGACCACCAGCCCGTTCAAGCGTTCCGCTTGGATCCGGCGCATCAGGCTGCCTGGGGGATAATCCGGCAGGCGACGTTCATACAGTTCCAGATAATCGACACTAGCACCTTGCTCACCAAGACGCTCGGCCAGCCATTCACGACCACCAACACCACGGGCAATCAGGACGCGTGCTGTAGGAAGCGCGATAGCCTCTCGCAGGACAGACAGGCCGAGCAAGGCCTCGCTATCATCACCCTCTGTAGGGAAAGTCACCTGCAGATGGGCGGCCTGGAGAATGCGCGCCGTCGCCTCCCCCACGGTGAACCAGCCCTGGGGCGGCGGCTTGATGCCCTTGTCGGCGAGCCGCTCGAGCAGCAGACGCGCCGCTGGCTTGCTCACGACGATGATCGCCTGGTACTGATCGATGCCACCCAGTCTCGCCTGGGCCGTTCGATCCAGGGCCAGCGGGTCGATCGCCAGCAAGGGCAAGCGGCTGCTGGCGATTCCAGCAGCCGCCAGGCTCTGCGCCAAAGCCGCGCACTCCTCTTCGGGGCGGGTCAGCAGCAGGCGCCAGTCGCTCACGGATGGCCCGCCTCGCCGTAGACATCCTTGAGGATCGCCTCGGCGCCCTGCCCCAGCAGGTCCTCGGCCACCTGCACGCCCAGGGTTTCGGCGTCGGCACGCGGGGCGCGGGCATCCGCCATCAGTAACGTCCCGCCGCTGGGCTGGCCGACCAGGCCACGCAGCCACAACTGATCGCCTTCGAGCACGGCATAGCAGGCGATCGGCACTTGGCAGCCGCCGTTGAGGTGCTTGTTCATCGCCCGCTCGGCCTTCACGCGGTCAGCGGTATCAGGATGGTTGAGCGGCGCCAGCAGGGCGTGGATCTCGTGGTCGGCGCTGCGACACTCGATGCCGACAGCGCCCTGGCCGCCGGCCGGCAGGCTGTCATCGACACTGATGCTGGAGGTGATGCGGTCTTCGAAACCCAGGCGGATCAGGCCCGCTGCAGCGAGGATGATGGCGTCGTACTCCCCCGCATCGAGCTTGGCCAGGCGCGTGTTGACGTTGCCGCGCAGGAACTGGATCTTCAGATCAGGGCGACGCGCCAGCAACTGGGCCTGGCGGCGCAGGCTGGAGGTGCCGACGACGCTGCCGGCCGGCAGCGCCTCGAGGCTGTCGAAGGTGTTGGAAACGAAGGCGTCGCGCGGGTCTTCACGCTCGCAGATGCAATACAGGCCCAGACCTTCGGGGAAGTCCATGGGCACGTCCTTCATCGAATGCACGGCGATATCGGCTTCGTTGTCGAGCAGGGCGGTTTCCAGCTCCTTGACGAACAGCCCCTTGCCGCCGATTTTCGCCAGGGGCGAGTCGAGCAGCTTGTCGCCGCGGCTGACCATTGGCACCAGGGTCACGACCAGGCCCGGATGGGCCTGCTCAAGGCGAGCTTTGACATAGTCGGCCTGCCACAGGGCCAGGGCACTTTTACGGGTGGCAATGCGGATTTCGCGAGTGGACATTTAACGCCCCGAAGCAGAGAAATGCCGCCGATGATAACAGTTCCCTCAGCCTCGCTAGCAGATCCAGGTCATCACCTGGCCCGGCCATCCCTGGCAGCAGCCGTCATTCGCCTCGGTCAGAGCGTCTGCATCATCTTGCGTACGCCGGCCACATGTCGACGGCTGACGGTCAGGGCATCACCGTCAAGGCCTTTGAGAAACAGCTGGAAATGCCCCAGCGGCGTGCGCTGCAGGCGCTCGATACGTTCACGGGCCACCAGGGCGTTGCGATGGATACGCACGAAACGCTCGCCGAATTCGTCTTCCAGCGATTTCAGCGGCTCGTCCAGCAGCACTTCGCCTGACTCGTGACGCAGGGTCACGTACTTGTGGTCGGCAATGAAGTAGATCACCTGGGGCAGGGGAATCAGCTCGATACCCTTGCGCGTTCGCGCACTGATATGGCTGCGCGGGCCGCCTCCGCCTTCGTTGGCCGGACGGGTCAGGGCGGCGAGCTGGGTGCGGTTGGGCTTTTCCGCCTTGCGCAGGGCATCGCGCAGGGCCTGGGGCTGGGTCGTGCGGCCGACATGGCTGAGGGCACTGTGGCTGAACGCCTCCTGCTCGTCGTCATCGAGGCAGAACACCAGCGCCGGTGGCGCCTCGCGTTCGCACAGGCGTGCTGCCACCTGCAAGCCATCGAGGCCCGGCATGCGGGTGTCCAGCAGGACGACATCGGGTTTGAGGCTGTCGATCAGCGCCAGGGCCTCCTCGCCATTGGTGGCGCTGGGCTCAAGCACCGTATAGCCCTCGAGTTCACCGAGCAGTCGGCTCAGGCGCTCGCGGGCCTGGGGTTCATCATCAACGATCAGGACATTCATAATTGCGCTGGATTCCTGAGTGAGTCTCGCAGTGGGTACAAGCGTAGACAGGAGTCGGTGACCGTTGTAACGGTCACGCTACAGACCCATGCGAAGGCCAAAGATTCACTGGTCTGGCAGAATAGCTGCCAGTCCTCTGTCCAACTGTAGACGGTCCGTGGAACACTGCCGTTCAATCGTTGAATATCCTGTGGCGCCCGCCCACCCTGCGTACACCGGCAATTTTCTCGCGACCGGCGCCCTGCTTAGCGAAGCCCAACCCTGCTATGATCGGCGCCACTTTTTCATTCACGCCTTCTATGAGTGGATCCATGAGCACCGACAAGACCAACCAGTCCTGGGGCGGCCGCTTCAGTGAGCCCGTCGACGCCTTCGTCGCCCGTTTCACCGCCTCGGTCGATTTCGACAAGCGCCTGTACCGTCACGACATCATGGGTTCGATCGCCCACGCCACCATGCTGGCGCAGGTCGGCGTACTCTCCGACGCCGAGCGCGACACCATCATCGATGGCCTGAAGACCATCCAGGGTGAAATCGAAGCGGGCCAGTTCGACTGGCGTGTCGACCTCGAAGACGTGCACATGAACATCGAGGCCCGCCTGACCGACCGCATCGGCATCACTGGCAAGAAGTTGCACACCGGCCGCAGCCGCAACGACCAGGTCGCCACCGACATCCGCCTGTGGCTGCGTGACGAAATCGACCTGATCCTGGGCGAGATCACCCGCCTGCAGCAGGGTCTGCTGGAACAGGCCGAGCGCGAAGCCGAAACCGTCATGCCCGGCTTCACCCACCTGCAGACCGCCCAGCCGGTGACCTTCGGCCACCATCTGCTGGCCTGGTTCGAAATGCTCAGCCGCGACTACGAGCGCCTGGTCGACTGCCGCAAGCGCGCCAACCGCATGCCACTGGGCAGCGCGGCGCTGGCCGGCACCACCTACCCGATCGACCGTGAGCTGACCTGCAAGCTGCTGGGCTTCGAAGCCGTGGCCGGCAACTCGCTGGACGGCGTCTCGGACCGTGACTTCGCCATCGAATTCTGTGCGGCCGCCAGCGTGGCGATGATGCACCTGTCGCGCTTCTCCGAAGAGCTGGTGCTGTGGACGAGCGCGCAGTTCCAGTTCATCGACCTGCCTGATCGTTTCTGCACCGGCAGCTCGATCATGCCGCAGAAGAAGAACCCGGATGTCCCGGAGCTGGTGCGTGGCAAGACCGGCCGCGTGTTCGGCGCCCTGACCGGCCTGCTCACGCTGATGAAAGGCCAGCCGCTGGCCTACAACAAGGATAACCAGGAAGACAAGGAACCGCTGTTCGACGCCGCCGACACCCTGCGCGACTCGCTGCGTGCCTTTGCCGACATGATCCCGGCGATCAAGCCCAAGCACGCCATCATGCGTGAAGCGGCGCTGCGTGGTTTCTCCACCGCCACCGACCTTGCCGACTACCTGGTGCGCCGTGGCCTGCCCTTCCGTGACTGCCACGAGATTGTCGGTCACGCCGTGAAGTATGGCGTCGACACCGGCAAGGATCTGGCCGAGATGAGCCTGGAGGAACTGCGTCAGTTCAGCGACCAGATCGAACAGGACGTGTTTGCCGTACTCACCCTGGAAGGCTCGGTGAACGCGCGCAACCACATCGGCGGCACCGCGCCGGCGCAGGTGCGTGCGGCGGTGGCACGCGGCAAGGCGCTGCTGGCTTCGCGCTAAGCACAAGGCCGCTCCCACAGGACACCTCGCCCCCTGTGGGAGCGGCCTTGCGCCGCGATGGGCCGCGCAGCGGCCCCTCTTCCAATCACCGCTTGTTCCGCACCATCTCCATGAACTTCGGCATCGCCGCCTCCTTGTCCGCCACGATCCGCGCCATGTGCGGATGCTCGCGCAGCTTCCCCAACAGCGCCGCTGCCTGGGGGAAGTCCGCCAGGAAATCGATCCCCAGCACCTTCTTGCCTACCGCACACGCCAGGTCGACCGAGAAGCAGAACATCAGATCAGCCAGGGTCAGCTTTTCGCCAGCGACATAAGGCGCGAACTTGCCGTTGCGCTTGAGCGTGGCAAAACCTGCCAGCAGCTCGCTGCGCGCTCGCTCCTTGACCAGCGGCTCCACCGCCGTACCGAAGAACGCTTCGGCGTAGCAGGTACGTGCCGGCAGTTCGATGTACAGCTCGATCTCCTTGAGCAGCTCACGCACCTTGGCCTGCCCGAATGCATCACTGGGCAGCAGCGGATGCTCGGGGTGGGTCTGCTCGATGTAATCGAGGATCACGTTTGTCTCGCTGAGAAAGCCGTGTTCGGTTCCCAGCACCGGAACCTTGCCACGCGGGCTGACAGCCAGCACCTCGGGCGTCTGCCCGGAAACGAACGGCACCTCCTCGAAGGGCACGCCTTTTTCCAGCAGGGCCAGCTTGACCATGTTGTAGTAGTTGCTGACCGCGAATCCGTAGAGCTTGAGCATGAACGACAGCCTCCAGGCCGTAAGGGGTTGGCCTGGCTGTTATAGCCGCCTGGCCATCCCCTGACCAGCATCATGGCGCGCGTCGATGACCGGGCATTGCCGACACAGGCATGGCACACTGTCGCTTTCATCACAGGAGTAGCGCCATGAGCGAACCCACCGACATCGAAAACGACGACGAAGAATTCGCCGAGGCGACGCTGACCCAGGCCATCGAGAACCAGATCGAGAGCGGCAATCCGCCTGCCGCCAAGGCTACCTTCAACAAGCTGACCCTGGTCGGCTACGAGCGCGAGGACATCCTCAACCTCATGGCCCACGTGCTGGCCATCGAGATCGACGCGTTGCTCACCGAGGATCGCGCATTCGATACCGAGTGGTACGAAAATGCCCTGCGCGCCCTGCCGGAATTGCCACCTGAGGCAAATCAAGGCGACGACGACGAAGCCTGACTACACTCCTGACTTCCGTCCTTGTCTGGAAGTCAGGAGTCGCTCATGTCCTTCACCCCCGAATTGATCGCCGAACTGGAAGTCCTTGCGCTGTTCAACCTCGACAGCAGCCAGGAAGGGATCAAGATTCACGCCAATGCCTCGCCAGCGCTGGTCGCCGCGGCCAAACGCCTGCATGCCAAGCAACTGACCGACCAGCCAGACGGTGGTTACCTGACCAGCCTGGGCCACGATGCGGTGGAGAGCGTGCAGTTACTGTTGAATGTTCTGAAAAGCCCACAGCCTGCGTAACTGTAACGGCCTCATCGCGGGACAAGTCGGAGCGGCGGTTCG
>NZ_JABWRO010000082.1:0-25501 GCF_014268985.1 Pseudomonas sp. RW10S2
CGCCCCGCCACAGCCTGAGCTGTGTGATGATCGCCGAAGGCGAAGGGCAGATGCAGCGCGACTACTGGTATGACGTCAATCGCCAGGGCCAATTGTTGGCCGACCCGCGCAGTATCGGCCAGCGCGCTGCACAGCGTGCCGCCAGCCGTCTTGGCGCACGTCCAGTGCCGACCTGCGAGGTGCCGGTGCTGTTCGCTGCGGAGCTGGCCGGCGGCTTGTTCGGCAGCTTCCTGTCGGCAATCTCCGGCGGCAACCTGTACCGCAAGTCGTCGTTCCTCGAAGGCACCCTGGGCCAGCGTCTGTTCCCGACCTGGCTGACCCTCGACGAGCGTCCGCACATTCCGCGCGCGCTGGGCAGTGCCGCGTTCGACGGCGATGGCCTGGCCACCTATGCCAAGCCGTTCATCGACAAGGGCGAACTGGTGTCCTACATTCTCGGCACCTATGCCGGTCGCAAGCTCAAGCTGCCAAGCACCGCCAACGCTGGCGGCGTGCATAACCTGTTCGTCACCCATGGCGTCGAAGACCAGGCCGCACTGATCCGTCGCATGGGGCGCGGCCTGCTGGTGACCGAGCTGATGGGGCATGGCCTGAACATGGTCACGGGTGACTACTCCCGTGGCGCTGCGGGTTTCTGGGTGGAGAACGGTGAAATCCAGTTCCCTGTTCAGGAAGTGACCATCGCCGGCAATATGAAGGACATGTTCCAGCAGATTGTCGCGATTGGCAGCGATATTGAAACGCGCAGCAATATTCACAGCGGTTCGGTGCTGATCGAACGGATGACCGTCGCCGGTAGCTGACGGTGCACGTCTGACCTACGCGTTACGACAAACCCGGCCATCGCGCCGGGTTTTTTGTTTGTGGTCTCGCTCTTGAAGTGATTCTATTTATCAATTAATAATGAATATCATTATCCAGTAACCCCCGGCGATGATGTTCATGAAAACCGTCCTCCACGAATTGCCCTACCTGGAAAACTGGCGCTGGTTGAGTCGGCGCATCCGCTGCGCCCTCGAGCCGGACGAGCCACGGCTGATCGAACATTACCTGGCCGAGGGGCGCTATCTGGTCTGTTGCACCCAGACCTCGCCCTGGACCGTGGCGCTGACCTCCTTCCGCCTGCTGCTGGATACCGCCTGCGACCGCATGTTGCCTTGGCATTGGCGCTGCCAGTGCCTGGATCAGGCCTGGCGCCCGCTGCTTGACCTGCGCAACCTCGACCGTTGCGAGCAGAACGAGCGCTGGCAGCCCTATGCGATGCAACTGGCCAGTTGCGTGTTGCTGCCTTCGATTTCCCCCGATGAACTGATGCAAGGATCCGATGATGAGTAATACCCGTATCGAGCGTGACAGCATGGGCGAACTGCAGGTGCCGGCCCAGGCCCTGTATGGTGCCCAGACCCAGCGCGCGGTCGACAACTTCCCGGTCAGCGGCCAGCGCATGCCGCTGCAGTTCATCCGGGCACTGCTGTTGGCCAAGGCCGCAGCAGCCAAGGCCAACATCGCGCTGGGGCAACTGAGCGCGGAGCAGGGCGGTGCCATCGTCAAGGCGGTCGAGCAACTGCTGGCCGAGGACTTCATCCAGCATTTCCCGGTGGACGTGTTCCAGACCGGTTCCGGCACCAGTTCCAACATGAACGCCAACGAGGTGATCGCCACCTTGGCCAGCCGGGTGCTGGGTGACAAGGTCAACGCCAACGACCATGTCAATTGCGGTCAGAGCAGCAACGACATCATTCCGACCACCATTCACGTCAGCGCAGCGCTGGCCTTGCACGAGCAACTGCTGCCGGCGCTGGGGCATCTGGTCCAGGTGATCGAGGCCAAGGCTGTCGAGGTTCACCGTTACGTCAAGACCGGCCGCACCCACCTGATGGATGCCATGCCAGTGCGCATGAGCCAGGTGCTGGGGGGCTGGGCGGCACAGATCAAGGGCGCCCAAGCGCATCTGGAAGCCACCTTGCCCGCCCTGCAGGCGCTGGCCCAGGGCGGTACAGCGGTCGGCACTGGCATCAATGCCCACCCGCAGTTCGCCGTGGGCTTTGCCCGTGAACTGAGCGACTTGACCCGCATTCCGTTCACACCTGGCGAAAACCTGTTCGCCTTGATCGGCTCCCAGGACACGGCCGTGGCGTTGTCCGGCCAGCTCAAGACCACCGCTGTCGCGCTGATGAAGATCGCCAACGACCTGCGCTGGATGAACTCCGGCCCCCTGGCCGGGCTTGGCGAAATCGAGCTCGAGGGGCTGCAGCCGGGCTCTTCGATCATGCCGGGCAAGGTCAACCCGGTGATCCCCGAAGCCACCGCGATGGTTGCCGCGCAGGTCATCGGCAACGACGCGACCATCGCCGTTGCCGGCCAGTCGGGCAACTTCGAACTCAATGTCATGCTGCCGGTGATCGCTCGCAACCTGCTGGAGAGCATCGAGCTGATGGCCAACGCCAGCCGCCTGCTGGCAGACAAGGCTATTGCCAGCTTCAAGGTCAATGAGCCGAAGCTCAAGGAGGCGCTGTCGCGCAATCCGATCCTGGTCACGGCACTGAACCCGATCATCGGCTACCTCAAGGCCGCCGAGATTGCCAAGACCGCCTACAAGCAAGGTCGCCCGATCGTGGAAGTGGCGCTGGAGCATACCGACCTGTCGCGTGAGCAGCTCGAGGCCCTGCTGGACCCGGAAAAACTCACCGCTGGCGGTATCTGATCCACGGTCCTCACCCAGGAGACACGTCATGCAGCATTGGAAACGCACCACGGAAACCGCCAATCGCCTGTTCGAACAAGGTGAGCTGGTAGACGCCCGGGAACACTACCTGCAAGCCCTGGCCCTGGCCCAGGTGCTGTTCGAGCGCTGGCATGACGTCGACGAGGCGGTGGCGGCCTTCGTCATTGCCCATCACAACCTGGCTGACCTGCACCTGCGCCTGAACCAGCCCCACGAGAGCGCCGATTACCTGTGTGCGGCCCACCAGCGGCTGCTCCAGGCCAGTCAGGAGCCGCGCCTGCCCCAGGCGCTGCGTGATGCCGCGTTGCGCCACAGCGGGCGCACCTACACCGAGCTGTTGAGCTTTATCGCCGAATACGGCCAGTACCCACGCACCGAGCGCCTGCTCAATCGCCATGTGCCTGAAGCGAGCGAACTGGCTGCCCGGCCGGATGCCACTCACCGTTCACCTGCATACGGAATTCACTGACATGCCCCACACCTTGCCTGCTCTGCCTTACGCCTACGATGCGCTGGAGCCGCACATCGATACCCAGACCATGGAGATTCACCACAGCAAGCACCACCAGACCTATGTGAACAACCTCAACGCCGCCATCGAAGGGACCGAGTGGGCCGAATGGCCGGTCGAAAAATTGGTCGGCGCGGTCAAGCAGCTGCCCGAAAAGCTGCAGGGAGCGGTGATCAACCAGGGCGGCGGCCATGCCAACCATGCGTTGTTCTGGACCGTGATGTCGCCCAAGGGCGGTGGCCACCCCCAGGGTCAGGTGGCCCAGGCCATCGATACGCAGCTCGGTGGCTTCGAGGCGTTCAAGGACGCATTCACCAAGGCTGCGCTGACCCGTTTCGGCAGCGGTTGGGCCTGGCTCAGCGTCACCCCGGCCAAGACGCTGGTGGTGGAGAGCAGCGGCAACCAGGACAGTCCGCTGATGCACGGCAACACACCGATCCTGGGGTTGGACGTGTGGGAGCACGCCTACTACCTGAAGTACCAGAACCGTCGTCCCGAATATATCGGTGCCTTCTACAACGTCGTCGACTGGACGGAAGTGGAACGTCGCTACCTTGAAGCCCTGAAGTGAGTCGATCTGCCATGCGCTCCGAGGTGATGTCTGTCAGCAGTGTGCGCCTGTTCCGACTGGCGCTTGGGACTTTGCTGTTGCTGGTCGGCACGGCGCTGTTGGTGGCGCGGGGCATCGCCTGGCTGGACCTGGAACCGCGCATGTTACGTGCGCTCGAAGGCGGCGCACTGTGCGCGCTGGGCACGGCGTTGGGCGCGGTACCGGTGCTGGTGATCCGCAACATGCCGGTAGCGGTGGCTGACACCTTGCTTGGCTTCGGCGCCGGAGTGATGCTGGCGGCCACCGCGTTCTCCCTGATCATCCCGGGTCTTGATGCGGCGCAGTCCATCGGCTTCAGCCCTTGGGGCGCCGGTGGTCTGGTCAGTGCCGGGTTGTTGCTCGGGGCGCTGTGCCTGTTCCTGGTCGACTTGCGAATCTCCGGGGTTTCGCCGGAATCCATGGTCGGGCAGGGCAATCAGCCGGTGATCGCTGCGCGTATCTGGCTGTTCGTGGCCGCGATCATTGCGCACAACATCCCGGAAGGTATGGCCATTGGTGTTTCAGCGGGGGGCGGCATGCCGGACGCTGACAGCCTGGCCATGGGCATTGCCCTGCAGGATGTGCCTGAAGGGCTGGTGATTGCGTTGGTGTTGGCGGGGGCAGGGATGTCGCGGTTCAAGGCCTTCCTGATCGGTGCAGCATCCGGGCTGGTGGAGCCGGTGGCGGCGGTGATCTGTGCCTGGCTGGTGAATGTCGCCGAACTGCTGCTACCGCTGGGGCTTGCGTGTGCGGCGGGAGCGATGTTGCTGGTGGTGACCCAGGAAATCATTCCCGAGTCGCGCAGCAATGGCAATCACCGCCTGGCAAGCCTGGGGCTATGCATCGGATTCTGCCTGATGATGGTGATGGACACCGCGATGTCCTGAGGCTGCCGGGCGAGAGGCGGGGCGAGGGCTTACTCGCCTTCGTCGAAATAATTGTTGATCAACGCCACCAGTGCATCCAGTGCGTCGTTGTCCTGCTCACCCTCGGTATGCAGGTGCACCTGGGTGCCTTTACCTGCGGCCAGCATCATCACTGCCATGATGCTCTTGCCGTCCACCAGCTTGTCGGGGGCGCGCCCGACTCGAACCTGGCAGGGAAACTTCCCGGCCACGCCGACGAACTTGGCTGCCGCCCGGGCGTGCAGGCCCAGCTTGTTGATGATGGTGATTTCGCGGGCGGGCATCGTGGGGTGGATCCTGTGGGTTAGAGGTCGCGGTGACGGACCTGGACGTTTTTCAGGGTTTGCTGCAGCAGTTGTCCGAGGCGCTCGGTGATATAGACAGAGCGGTGGTGTCCGCCGGTGCAGCCGATGGCGATGGTGACATAGGCGCGGTTGCTGGCGGCAAAGCGCGGTAGCCATTTAAGCAGATAGCTGGAGATGTCCTGGAACATTTCCTCGACGTCCGGTTGTGCTGCCAGGTACTCGATCACCGGAGCTTCAAGGCCCGAGTGCTCGCGCAGCTCGGGTTTCCAGTAAGGGTTTGGCAGGCAGCGCACGTCGAACACCAAGTCGGCGTCCACCGGCATGCCGCGCTTGAAACCGAAGGATTCGACGAGAAAAGCGGTGCCGGGCTCAGGCTGGTTAAGCAGACGCAGCTTGATCGAGTCACGCAGTTGGTAAAGATTGAGGCTGGTGGTATCGATCTTGAGGTCGGCAAGGTCGGCGATGGGGCCGAGCAGCTCACTTTCGACGCGGATGGCTTCGGCGAGCGAACGGTCCGCGTTGGTCAGGGGGTGGCGACGGCGGGTTTCGGAGAACCGCTTGAGCAGCGTGTCTTCGTCGGCGTCCAGGTACAGCACGTCACACTGGATGTGACGGGCGCGCGCTTCCTCGAGCAATTCGGGGAAGCGCGACAGATGGCTGGGTAGATTGCGCGCATCGATGGACACGGCGACCTTGGGTTGCATCAGTTCGGTGTTGATCAGCGCGTTTTCCGCCAGCTGCGGCAGCAACCCGGCGGGCAGGTTGTCGATGCAGTAGTAGCCGTTGTCTTCCAGCACATCGAGCGCGGTGCTCTTGCCGGAGCCGGACCGGCCGCTGACGATGATCAGGCGCATGTTCAGTGCTCGTTCTGTGCGTCCAGGACTACCTGGTAGAGGGCTTCGCTGCTGTCGGCGGCACGCAGGCGATCACGGACTTCCTTGCGATCGAGCATGCTGGCGATCTGGCGCAGCAGTTCGAGGTGGGCATCGGTGGCCGCTTCCGGGACCAGCAGCACGAACAGCAGGTCCACGGGGGCGCCGTCGATGGCGTCGTAGTCGATGGGTGCGTCCAGGTGCAGCAGGGCGCTGACGGGGGCGGTACAACCTTCCAGACGGCAGTGGGGAATGGCGATGCCATTACCGAAGCCGGTGGAGCCCAGTTTTTCGCGAGCGATGAGCTTTTCGAAGACGTCTTGCATCGCAAGCTCAGGTACTTGCTCGGCAATCAGGGTGGCGACCTTTTCCAGGGCGCGCTTCTTGCTGCCGCCCGGCACGTTCACGAGGGAACGGCCGGGGGTCAGGATGGTTTCAAGTCGGATCATGGATGAGGGGGATCAGCGGGCAGCTGCACCTTGCAGCAGGCTTTGCTGTTTTTCCTTGTGTTTTTTCAGTTGGCGGTCGAGCTTGTCAGCCAATGCGTCGATCGCGGCATACATGTCTTGGTGTTCAGCGTTGGCGACCACTTCGCCGCCGGGAATCTGGAGTGTTGCTTCAACCTTCTGCTGCAGCTTCTCGACCTTCATGATCACCGTTGCATTGGTGATCTTGTCGAAATGCCCTTCCACGCGGGCGAGCTTCTCGAGCACGTATTCGCGCAGTGGTTGGGTGACTTCTACATGCTGGCCACTGATGTTGACTTGCATACAGCTTCTCCTTTGTTGCCCGTGCATAAAGAGGCAGGTATTGCACCTGCCACTGAAACGCTGTGGCACATCCCGGGGCTACATCAATCGCTTGCGCTCGCTCGATGGGGCAATCCCCAGCGATTCGCGGTACTTGGCGACGGTGCGGCGGGCTACCTGGATGCCTTGTGCCTCCAGTAAACCAGCGATCTTGCTGTCACTCAATGGCTTTTTCTGATTTTCCGCGGCCACCAGTTTCTTGATGATCGCGCGGATCGCCGTAGACGAGCATTCGCCGCCTTCGGCGGTGCTCACATGGCTCGAGAAAAAGTATTTCAATTCGTAGATGCCACGGGGAGTGTGCATGTACTTCTGCGTGGTGACCCGCGAAATGGTCGACTCGTGCATGCCCACCGCCTCGGCGATGTCATGCAGCACCAGGGGCTTCATGGCTTCATCGCCGTGGTCGAGGAAACCACGCTGGTGTTCGACGATCTGGGTCGCCACTTTCATCAGTGTCTCGTTGCGGCTTTGCAGGCTCTTGATGAACCAGCGCGCTTCCTGCAACTGGTTGCGCATGAAGGTGTTGTCCGCGCTGGTGTCGGCACGGCGGACGAAGCCTGCATACTGCGGATTGACCCGCAGGCGCGGCACCGCTTCCTGGTTCAGTTCGACCAGCCAGCGGTCGCTGTCCTTGCGCACGATGACGTCTGGAATCACGTACTCCGGCTCGCTCGATTCGATCTGCGAGCCCGGGCGCGGATTGAGGCTTTGCACCAGCTCGATGACCTGGCGCAGCTCGTCTTCCTTGAGCTTCATGCGACGCATGAGCTGGCTGTAGTCGCGGCTGCCGAGCAGGTCGATGTAGTCGGTGACCAGGCGCTGGGCCTCGGCCATCCACGGCACGCTCGCCGGCAGTTGGCGCAGTTGCAGCAGCAGGCATTCGCCCAGGTTGCGGGCGCCGACGCCGGCCGGCTCGAACTGCTGGATGCGGTGCAGCACGGCTTCGACTTCATCCAGCTCGATGTCCAGCTCCGGATCGAATCCGGCGCAGATTTCCTCGAGGCTGTCTTCCAGATAGCCCTGATCGTTGATGCTGTCGATGAGAGTGACAGCGATCAGGCGGTCGGTGTCGGACATCGGTGCCAGGTTGAGCTGCCACAGCAGATGGCTCTGCAAGCTTTCGCCGGCCGAGGTGCGCGTGGTGAAGTCCCACTCGTCGTCATCGTTGCTGGGCAGGCTGCTGGCGCTGGTCTGGTAGATGTCTTCCCAGGCCGTGTCGACCGGCAATTCGTTGGGGATGCGCTCGTTCCACTCGCCCTCTTCGAGGTTTTCCGTGCTGACGGTGGTTTCCTGGAAGCTGTTGTCCTGGGCTTCGGTGGCAGGTTTGCTTTCGCCGTTTTCCGCCATCGGATCGCTGTTGTCGAAGTCGTCGCCGTCTTCCTGACGTTCGAGCATCGGATTGGACTCCAGCGCTTCCTGGATTTCCTGTTGGAGGTCCAGGGTGGAGAGCTGGAGCAGACGGATGGCCTGTTGCAACTGCGGGGTCATCGTCAGTTGCTGGCCCATTTTTAGGACGAGCGATGGTTTCATGGCTGGGGCTTAATACCTTGTTCGCCGGCGCGCATGCGCCATCCACTACAGGGCGCCGGAGCGCCAAATCTTAAGCAAGTTATATGCCTGAAATTGTAGCGTTTGCCTAGAGCACTGTAACACTTAAGCCCGTTTCACCAGGCTTTTCCAATGCTCCAGGCAGGTCCCGGGGATCAGAGTCGGAACTCGTGGCCCAGGTAGACTTCCTTGACCAGCTGGTTGGCCAGGATGGTCTCGGCGTCGCCTTCGGCGATCAGTTGACCATCGTTGACGATGTAGGCGGTCTCGCAGATGTCGAGTGTTTCGCGCACGTTGTGGTCGGTGATCAGCACGCCGATGCCCTTGGCCTTCAGATGGTGGATGATCTGTTTGATATCACCCACGGAAATCGGGTCGACGCCAGCGAAGGGTTCGTCCAGCAGGATGAACTTCGGTGCAGTCGCCAGGGCGCGGGCAATTTCGACGCGGCGGCGTTCGCCACCGGACAGGCTCATGCCGAGGTTGTCACGGATGTGGCTGATGTGGAACTCCTGCAGCAGGCTTTCCAGCTCCTTGCGCCGTCCATCGCGGTCCAGGTCCTTCCGCGTCTCGAGGATGGCCATGATGTTGTCGGCGACCGACAGCTTGCGGAAGATCGACGCTTCCTGCGGCAGATAGCCGATGCCTGCCTGGGCCCGGCCATGCATGGGCTGGTGGCTGACATCGTGGCTGTCGATGAGCACGCGCCCTTGGTCGGCCTGGACCAGCCCCACGATCATGTAGAAGCAGGTGGTCTTGCCGGCGCCGTTGGGGCCGAGCAGGCCGACGATCTGGCCGCTGTCGATCGACAGGCTGACGTCGCGGACGACCTGGCGGCCCTTGTAGCTCTTGGCCAGGTGCTGGGCTTTGAGGGTTGCCATTTACTCGGCCTTTTTCTTCGGTTGGATCACCATGTCGATACGCTGACGAGGTGCGGTCACGTTGCCACCACGACCGGCGGTCGCCACCTGGGTCTTGGTGTTGTAGACGATTTTCTCGCCTTCGGTGGTGTTGCCTTCGTTCTCGACCTTGGCGCGGTCAGTGAGGATGACGATATCCTTTTGCGCCTGGTACTGGATGGTGACGGCCCAGCCCTTCATCTTGTCGGGCTTGGCGGCGCTCTGCTGCTGCTCGAAGTAGGCCAGGTTGCCCACCGAGGTCACGACGTCGATGTCACCCGAGGCGGCGCGAGTCATGGTGACGGTATTGCCTTTGATCATCATCGAGCCCTGAGTGATGATCACATCGCCCGTGTAGGTGGCAACGCCCTGTTTGTCGTCCAGGTGCGCGTTGTCCGCCTGGATGCGGATCGGCTGGTCACGGTCGTTCGGCAGGGCGAAGGCGCTCGCGCTTCCCAGTGCTGCGCTCAGGCTGAGCAAAAGGGGGAGGGTTTTAACGAGCCTCATACTGTCCTCTTACGTTGGACAGCAGGTCCATCCTGCCGTCTTCCAAATATGCTTTCATTCCTACGCCCGTAGTCGTGCCACCGGCGCCGTCGATTCTAACGGCTTGATCGGTCTGCGCATATTGCTTCTGCGGGAACACGGTCATCCGGCTACTGGTGATCAGGGTGTCGCGTTGTTTTTCGTCGGTGCGGGCGATCCGCACGTTGTCGATCAGTTCGACCTCGGTGCCGTCCGGATTGACCTCGGCGCGCACGCTCTGCACGTGCCATGGGAATGCTGTCCCACGGTAGATGTGCATGTCTGGCGTGGTCACCAGGGTGACTTCGCTGGCTTTCAAGTGTTCGACCTTGTCCGCGGTCATTTCGTATTGCAGCCTGCCGTCGGGCAGGAACTGTACGCTGTGGGCGTTGATCGCATAGTAGTCGATGGCGCTTTCGTCGACCTGTGCCGTGGGCTTGTCGAGGAAGCTCTCAGGGCTGATGTTCCAGTAGCCGATCGCAACCAGCAGCGCAGCGATGGCTGCCAGCAGCACGGCGTTTCGAAGTTTCTTGCTGAGCATGGCGTGGCCTACAGGTAATGGGCGTTGGCAGCGTCCAGGGTGCCCTGGGCCTGCATGATCAGTTCACAGAACTCGCGGGCTGCGCCTTCGCCGCCGCGTGCCTGGGTGACGCTGTGGGCGTGCTCGCGGACGAAGGGCGCCGCGTTGGCCACGGCCATCCCCAGGCCCACCCGGCGGATTACCGGGAGATCGGGGAGGTCGTCGCCCAGGTAGGCGACCTGCTCGTAGCTCAGGCCCAGTTCGGCGAGCAGGCCGTCGAGCACCACCAGCTTGTCCTCGCGCCCCTGGAACAGGTGTGGAATGCCCAGGTTCTTTGCCCGACGCTCGACCACGGGGGTCTTGCGCCCACTGATGATCGCGGTGGTCACGCCCGAGGCCATCAGCATCTTGATGCCGTGGCCATCGAGGGTGTTGAAGGTCTTGAATTCGCTGCCGTCCTCGAGGAAGTACAGGCGGCCGTCGGTCAGCACGCCGTCCACGTCGAAGACGGCCAGCTTGATGGCCTTGGCGCGTTGCATCAGGTCCTGGGTCATTTACATCACTCCGGCGCGCAGCAGGTCGTGCATGTTCAGGGCGCCGGTCGGGCGATCCTGGTTATCGACCACCACCAGTGCGCTGATCTTGTGGTCTTCCATGATCTTCAGGGCTTCGGCCGCGAGCATTTCGGCGCGGGCGGTCTTGCCGTGAACAGTCATGACTTCGTCGATGAGCGTCCTGTGCACGTCGATGTTGCGATCCAGGCTGCGGCGCAGGTCGCCGTCGGTGAAGACGCCGGCCAGGCGGCCGTCGTGCTCCATGACCACGGTCATGCCCAGGCCCTTGCGCGACATCTCCAGCAAGGCGTCCTTGAGCAGCGTGCCGCGCTGTACCTGGGGCAGTTCGTCACCCGCGTGCATGACGTTCTCGACTTTCAACAGCAGGCGACGGCCCAGGGCGCCACCCGGATGGGAGAACGCGAAATCCTCGGCGGTGAAGCCGCGTGCCTCGAGCAGGGCGATGGCCAGGGCATCACCCAGGACCAATGCAGCGGTGGTGGACGAGGTGGGCGCCAGGTTCAGCGGGCAGGCTTCCTGGGCGACGCTGGCGTCGAGGTTGACTTCGGCGGCCTGTGCCAGCGGTGAGTCCGGCTTGCCGGTCAGGCTGATCATCTGGATGCCCAGGCGCTTGATCAGCGGCAGCAGCGTGACGATCTCGGCGGTGCTGCCGGAGTTGGACAGGGCGAGGATGACGTCGTCGCGGGTGATCATGCCCATGTCGCCGTGGCTGGCCTCTGCCGGGTGCACGAAGAACGACGGGGTGCCGGTACTGGCGAGGGTGGCGGCGATCTTGTTGCCGATATGGCCGGACTTGCCCATGCCCACCACGACGACCCGACCCTTGCTGGCCAGGATCAGCTCGCAGGCCTTGACGAAATTGTCGTCGATACGGGCCCGCAGGCCTTCTACGGCCTCGAGTTCCAGGCGCAGGGTGCGCTGGGCGGATTGGATCAGCTCGCTGGATTGGCTCATGTCGAAAAAGCAATGCCTGATGAAAAGGCGCCGATTATAGCGGCAATGTGTGAAACGCTCACCTTCGAGTTGTCGTAGGAAGTTGCAAAATAGCTGTACGGTGCCTGAACGACTCGGGGAAATGGCCTTGGGGACAACTTTGCGCGGTGCTATAGTTCGCCGCTATTCGGCCCGCCAGGGATGCGTGTGCCTTCACGATGAAGGCAGGCGTCCATGTAGACGAGGCTGCATTGCAAGGAGTCTAGATGAGTTCGGATAGCGCCTACGCGGTCGAGTTGAAGGGGGTCACCTTCAAACGCGGTTCGCGTAGCATTTTCAGCAATGTCGACATCCGTATCCCCCGCGGCAAGGTCACCGGCATCATGGGACCTTCCGGGTGCGGCAAGACAACCCTGCTGCGCCTGATGGGCGCGCAGCTGCGTCCCTCCAGCGGCGAAGTCTGGGTAGGCGGGCAGAACCTGCCGGCCCTGTCGCGCAGCGACCTGTTCGATGCGCGCAAGCAGATGGGGGTGCTGTTCCAGAGCGGTGCGCTGTTCACCGACCTGGATGTCTTCGAGAACGTGGCCTTCCCGCTGCGGGTGCACACCCAGTTGTCCGACGAGATGATTCGCGACATCGTCCTGATGAAGCTGCAGGCCGTGGGCCTGCGCGGTGCCATCGACCTGATGCCGGACGAGCTGTCAGGCGGCATGAAGCGCCGTGTGGCGCTGGCCCGGGCGATCGCGCTGGATCCGCAGATCCTCATGTACGACGAGCCTTTCGTCGGCCAGGACCCGATCGCGATGGGCGTTCTGGTGCGCCTGATCCGTCTGCTCAACGATGCCCTGGGCATCACCAGCATCGTTGTCTCCCACGACCTCGCCGAAACCGCGAGTATCGCCGACTACCTCTATGTGGTGGGTGATGGGCAGGTATTGGGGCAGGGCACGCCTGACGAACTGATGGGGTCGGACAATCCGCGCATCCGCCAGTTCATGAAGGGCGACCCGGATGGTCCGGTGCCATTTCATTTTCCTGCGCCAGACTACCGCGCCGATCTGCTGGGAGCGCGTTGATGCGCAGAAAATCCTTACTCGAACGCATTCGCCTGTTCGGGCGTGCCGCCATCGACGTGCTGGCCGTGCTCGGGCGCTCGTGCCTGTTCCTTTTTCATGCCCTGGCCGGGCGTGGCGGCATCGGTGGCGGCTTCCAGCTGCTGACCAAGCAGCTCTATTCGGTGGGCGTGCTGTCGCTGGCGATCATCGTGGTGTCCGGCGTGTTCATCGGCATGGTGCTGGCCCTGCAAGGCTATAGCATCCTCACCAAGTACGGTTCCGAGCAGGCTGTCGGGCAGATGGTCGCGCTGACGCTGCTTCGCGAGCTGGGCCCTGTCGTCACGGCGCTGCTGTTCGCCGGGCGTGCGGGTTCGGCACTGACCGCCGAGATCGGCAACATGAAGTCCACCGAGCAGCTCTCCAGCCTGGAGATGATCGGTGTCGACCCGCTCAAGTACATCGTTGCCCCACGCCTGTGGGCCGGCTTCATCTCGCTGCCGCTGCTGGCGCTGATCTTCAGCGTGGTCGGCATCTGGGGTGGATCGTGGGTGGCCGTGGACTGGCTGGGGGTCTACGAAGGCTCTTTCTGGGCCAACATGCAGAACAGCGTTTCTTTCAGCGATGACGTGATCAACGGGCTGATCAAGAGCCTGGTGTTTGCCTTCGTCGTCACCTGGATCGCCGTATTCCAGGGGTATGACTGCGAACCCACTTCAGAGGGGATCAGCCGTGCCACCACCAAGACCGTGGTCTATGCCTCGTTGGCAGTCCTGGGTCTGGACTTTATTCTGACCGCCTTGATGTTTGGAGATTTCTGATGCAAAACCGCACCCTGGAAATCGGTGTCGGCCTGTTCCTCCTGGCCGGGATCCTGGCGCTGCTGCTGCTGGCCCTGCGTGTCAGTGGATTGTCGGCCAGCCCGAGCAGCGATACCTATAAAGTTTATGCGTACTTCGACAATATCGCCGGTTTGACTGTCAGAGCTAAAGTGACCATGGCCGGTGTGACCATCGGCAAGGTCACGGCCATCGATCTGGATCGCGACTCCTACACCGGTCGGGTCACCTTGCAGTTGGACAAGTCGGTCGACAACCTGCCGACCGATTCCACTGCCTCGATCCTGACCGCCGGGTTGCTCGGCGAGAAGTACATCGGCATCAGCGTGGGCGGTGAAGAGCAGGTGCTCAAGGATGGCAGCACCATCCACGACACCCAGTCGGCGCTGGTGCTGGAAGATCTGATTGGCAAGTTCCTGCTCAACTCCGTTGGCAAGGAACCGAAAGAAGCCCAACCAGCTAATTGAGGAGTTTCCATGATTTCGATCCTGCGACGTGGCCTGCTGGTCCTGCTGGCGGCCTTCCCCCTGATGGCCCTGGCGGCGCCGGGCCAGTCCCCGCGCGACGTGGTTCAGGGCACCACCACTGAGCTGCTGTCCGACCTCAAGGCGAACAAGGAACAGTACAAGGCCAACCCCGCAGCCTTCTATGATGCGCTCAACCGCATCCTTGGCCCGGTAGTAGACGCTGACGGCATTTCCAGAAGCATCATGACCGTCAAGTACTCGCGCAAGGCCACGCCCGAGCAGATGCAGCGCTTCCAGGAGAATTTCCGCCGCAGTCTGTTCCAGTTCTACGGCAATGCATTGCTGGAATACGACAACCAGGGCATTACCGTCGATCCAGCCAAGCCGGATGATGGCCAGCGTGCCTCGGTGGGCATGAAGGTGTCCGGCAATAATGGTGCCGTGTATCCGGTCCAGTACACCCTGGAAAACATCGGGGGCGAATGGAAGGTGCGCAATGTCATCGTCAACGGCATCAACATCGGCAAGCTGTTCCGCGATCAGTTCGCCGACGCGATGAACCGTAACGGCAACAACCTCGACAAGACCATCGACGGCTGGGCTGGCGAAGTGGCAAAGGCCAAGGAAGCTGCCGACAGCTCTCCCGAGAAGACTGTCAAATGAGTGAAGCCGACATGACTATGGCCGAGCCGGGTGTCCTGCGCCTGGCCGGTGTGCTGGACTACCGCAGCGGGCCGGCACTGCGCAAGCAGGGCAAGGCGCTGATCGCCGCCAGCTGCGAGCAGCGGCTGGTGCTCGACTGCTCGGCCGTGAGCAAGTCCAGCAGCGTGGGGCTGTCGTTGCTGCTGGCGTTCATGCGTGATGCCCAGGCCGCTGGCAAGGCCTGGGAAGTGCGCGGCATGCCTGCAGACATGCGTGAAATCGCCGAGGTCTACGACCTCGATGAAGTACTGGCGGGCTGATGACCCGTCAACAAGGGAAGGCCCCTCGGTCAGCGCGTCCTCGTATGGGCTTCGCAGGCGAGGGGCTTTTTTGTATCATGGCCGACCCGCGCGCACTGGGCGCCGATTGAGGTTGAGCATGCAGGCCGTAGAAGTTAAGAGCTTCCTTGAAGAAAAACTGCCGGGAACCCGGGTCGAAGTTGAAGGCGAAGGCTGCAACTTCCAGTTGAACGTGATCAGCGACGAGCTGGCTGGCCAGAGCCCGGTCAAGCGTCAGCAGGCGATCTATGCTCACCTGAATCCGTGGATCGCCAACGGCAGCATCCATGCGGTAACCATGAAATTTTTCAGCAGCGCAGCCTGGGCTGAGCGCACCTGAGCCAACGTTGGCGGCGAGATTGAAATGGACAAACTGATTATTACTGGCGGCGCGCGCCTCGACGGCGAGATCCGCATTTCCGGCGCGAAGAACGCTGCCCTGCCGATTCTGTCGGCTACGCTTCTGGCCGATGGCCCGGTCTCCGTCGGCAACCTGCCGCACCTGCACGATATCACCACCATGATCGAGCTGTTCGGGCGCATGGGCATCGAGCCTGTGATCGACGAGAAGCTGGCGGTGGAGATCGACCCGCGCACCATCAAGACGCTGGTCGCGCCCTACGAGCTGGTCAAGACCATGCGCGCCTCGATCCTGGTGCTCGGCCCGATGGTCGCCCGCTTCGGTGAGGCCGAAGTCGCCCTGCCAGGTGGCTGCGCCATCGGTTCGCGCCCTGTTGACCTGCACATCCGTGGCCTTGAAGCCATGGGCGCGAAGATCGAAGTCGAAGGCGGCTACATCAAGGCCAAGGCCCCTGAAGGTGGCCTGCGTGGCGCGCACTTCTTCTTCGATACGGTCAGCGTGACCGGTACCGAGAACATCATGATGGCCGCTGCGCTCGCCAAGGGCCGCAGCGTGCTGCAGAACGCCGCGCGCGAACCTGAAGTGGTCGACCTGGCCAACTTCCTGATCGCCATGGGTGCGAAGATCCAGGGCGCCGGCACCGACACCATCACCATCGATGGCGTCGAGCGCCTGCACTCGGCCAGCTACCGTGTGATGCCCGACCGTATCGAGACCGGTACCTACCTCGTGGCTGCTGCTGTCACCGGCGGCCGTGTCAAGGTCAAGGACACCGATCCGACCATCCTCGAAGCCGTCCTCGAGAAACTCAAGGAAGCGGGTGCCGACATCACCACCGGTGAAGACTGGATCGAGCTGGACATGCACGGCAAGCGGCCCAAAGCCGTGAACCTGCGTACCGCGCCGTATCCGGCATTCCCGACCGACATGCAGGCACAGTTCATCTCCCTCAATGCCATTGCCGAAGGCACTGGCGCTGTGATCGAGACCATCTTCGAAAACCGCTTCATGCACGTGTACGAGATGCACCGCATGGGCGCGCAGATCCAGGTCGAGGGCAACACCGCCATCGTCACTGGGGTCAACATGCTCAAGGGCGCGCCCGTGATGGCGACTGACCTGCGCGCTTCGGCGAGCCTGGTGCTGTCTGCGCTGGTGGCCGAAGGCGATACCCTGATCGATCGCATCTACCACATCGACCGTGGTTACGAGTGCATCGAGGAAAAACTGCAGATGCTGGGCGCGAAGATCCGTCGCGTACCGGGCTAGTCGCGCTATCTGCCTGTGATCGGCACACGGACGTGCCAGCCGAATCGAACACGGCCAGGTCGATGACCTGGTCGGCTGTAGCCGCTTAAGGACCGACGTTGCAATGTTGACCATCGCGCTTTCAAAAGGCCGTATTCTCGACGATACCCTGCCGCTGCTGGCCGAGGCCGGTATCGTGCCGACCGAGAATCCGGACAAGAGCCGCAAGCTGATCATCCCCACCACGCAGGACGATGTGCGCCTGCTCATCGTGCGTGCCACCGACGTGCCGACCTATGTCGAGCATGGTGCCGCCGACCTGGGTGTGGCCGGCAAGGACGTGTTGATGGAATACGGCGGCCAGGGCCTGTACGAGCCGCTCGACCTGCAGATCGCCAAGTGCAAGTTGATGACCGCTGGTGTCGTCGGCGCACCCGAGCCCAAGGGGCGTCTGCGTGTGGCCACCAAGTTCGTCAACGTAGCCAAGCGCTATTACGCTGAACAAGGCCGCCAGGTCGACATCATCAAGCTCTATGGCTCAATGGAACTGGCCCCGCTGATCAACCTCGCCGACAAGATCATCGACGTGGTGGATACCGGCAACACCCTGCGCGCCAATGGCCTGGAGCCACAGGAGCTGATCGCCACGATCAGTTCGCGCCTGGTGGTGAACAAGGCCTCCATGAAGATGCAGCACGCCCGTATCCAGAGTCTCATCGACACCCTGCGCAAGGCTGTCGAATCGCGACACCGCGGCTGACTTCTGCGCGCGACCTTCGCTGTCGCGCCCGTCTATCCGCGTCATAGCCACTTTTCTCGGGTGCCCGCGCGGATGGACTGGTAGCCTAGGGCGCCTGAGCATTCGCCAATAAAACGAGGCCCTCGTCATGACCGTGTCCACTGCAATTGCCCGTCTCAACGCCGCTGATCCGGATTTCGCGCGACATCTGGATCATCTGCTGAGCTGGGAAAGCGTGTCCGATGACGCGGTCAACCAGCGGGTTCTCGACATCATCAAGGCCGTTCGCGAGCGTGGCGATGCGGCGCTGGTGGAGTTCACCCAGCGTTTCGATGGCGTTGATGCCAAGTCCATCGATGACCTGATCCTTGGTCGCGAGCGCCTGGAACTGGCCCTGACCCGCATTTCCGCAGCCCAGCGCGAGGCGCTGGAAACCGCCGCCAACCGCGTGCGCAGCTACCACGAGCGGCAGAAACAGGACTCCTGGCAGTACACCGAAGCCGATGGCACCGTGCTCGGCCAGAAAGTCACCCCGCTCGATCGCGCAGGGCTGTATGTGCCTGGCGGCAAGGCGTCGTACCCGTCGTCGGTACTGATGAATGCCATCCCCGCCAAGGTCGCCGGTGTCGGCGAGGTGGTCATGGTGGTGCCGACCCCGCGTGGAGAAATCAACGAACTGGTGCTGGCTGCAGCCTGCATCGCCGGTGTCGACCGCGTGTTCACCGTCGGTGGCGCCCAGGCAGTCGCGGCGTTGGCCTATGGCACCGAGAGCGTGCCGCAGGTCGACAAGATCGTCGGTCCCGGCAATATCTACGTAGCCACCGCCAAGCGTCACGTGTTCGGCCAGGTTGGCATCGACATGATCGCCGGACCGTCGGAAATTCTCGTGGTATGTGATGGCCAGACCGACCCGGACTGGATCGCCATGGACCTGTTCTCCCAGGCTGAGCACGATGAAGACGCCCAGGCAATCCTGGTCAGCCCCGATGCGGCTTTCCTCGACCGCGTGGCGGCCAGCATCGGCAAGCTGCTGCCAACCATGGAGCGCGCCGAGATCATCGAGAAGTCGATCAACGGCCGAGGCGCCCTGATCCAGGTGCGTGACATGCAGCAGGCCATCGAGGTCGCCAACCGCATCGCCCCCGAGCACCTCGAACTGTCGGTCGCCGACCCGCAGGCCTGGTTGCCGCAGATCCGTCATGCCGGCGCGATCTTCATGGGCCGCCACACCAGCGAGGCCCTGGGTGACTACTGCGCAGGTCCCAACCACGTGTTGCCGACCTCCGGCACCGCGCGGTTCTCCTCGCCTCTGGGGGTGTATGACTTCCAGAAGCGTTCGTCGATCATCTTCTGCTCCGAGCAGGGCGCGTCCGAGCTCGGTCACACTGCATCCGTACTGGCCCGCGGCGAGTCGCTGACCGCCCACGCCCGTAGCGCCGAATACCGCATCCTCAACGAGAAGGGGAACTGAACATGAGTCGATTCTGGAGCCCCTTCGTCAAGGACCTGGTGCCTTACGTGCCGGGCGAGCAACCCAAGCTGGCACGCCTGGTCAAGCTCAATACCAACGAAAACCCCTATGGGCCTTCGCCCAAGGCGCTGGAGGCCATGCGTGGCGAGTTGAACGACAACTTGCGCCTGTATCCGGACCCGAACAGCGACCGGCTCAAGCAGGCGGTGGCTGACTACTACAAGGTCACCCCGCAGCAGGTCTTCGTCGGCAACGGTTCGGACGAGGTGCTGGCGCACATCTTCCACGGCTTGTTCCAGCACGGCGCGCCGCTGCTGTTCCCGGATATCAGCTACAGCTTCTATCCGGTGTATTGCGGCTTGTATGGTATCGACTTCGAGCAGGTAGCGCTGGACGAGCAGTTCCAGATCCGCATCGAGGACTATGAAAAACCAAACGCCGGGATCATCTTCCCCAACCCCAACGCACCGACCGGCTGCCTGTTGCCGCTCGAGGCGATCGAGCAGTTGCTAAAGGCCAATCGCGACTCGGTGGTGGTAGTGGACGAAGCCTACATCGACTTTGGCGGCGAAACCGCCATCGCCCTGGTGGACCGCTACGACAACCTGCTGGTGACCCAGACCCTGTCCAAGTCGCGCTCGCTGGCTGGCCTGCGGGTGGGGCTGGCAGTGGGGCACCCGGACCTGATCGAGGCGCTGGAGCGGATCAAGAACAGCTTCAACTCCTATCCGCTGGATCGCATGGCGATCGTCGGCGCGGCGGTGGCGTTCGAAGATCGCGCTTATTTCGACGAGACCTGCCGCAAGGTCATCGACAGCCGCGAGGCACTGGTCGAGCAGTTGACGGCGCGGGGCTTCGAGGTGTTGCCATCGGCGGCCAACTTCATCTTCGCCCGTCACCCGCAACAGGACGCGGCTGAACTGGCGGCGCGTCTGCGTGAGCAGGGTGTGATCGTGCGGCACTTCAAGCAGGCGCGGATTGCGCAGTTCCTGCGGATCACCGTAGGGACGCCGGAGATGAACCTGGCGTTGATCGATGCGTTGAACGGATAGTTCGCGGCGTCTCTATCGCGGGGCAGGTCGGATCGCTGCATTGCCACTCCGACTTGCCCCGCGATCCTTTTCAGCGCTACTGTCACAAGTTGTAAATTCATCCGATGAATGGACGTTAATATGTCCCTGTTGATCAAGCGCTCCCTGGTGGAGCAAGCCGTGGACCAATTGCGCGAGCGCATCGCCCAGGGCGCATGGGCTGTGGGGCAGCGTCTGCCTACCGAGCCGGAGCTGGCCCTGGAGCTGGGCATCAGCCGCAATACCGTGCGTGAGGCCATGCGCGTGCTGGCCTTCAGTGGTCTGGTCGAAGTGCGCCAGGGCGATGGCAGTTACCTGCGCGCCGCCCAAGACCCCTTGCAGGCGGTGCAGGCCATCTCGCGCTGCACGGTCGAGCAGGCTCGCGAGACCCGCTGCATCCTCGAAGCCGAGGCTATCGGCCTCGCCGCCTTGCGGCGTACCGACGATGATCTGCGCGGCTTGCGCGAGGCCCTGGAGCACAGTTGCGGGCACTTCCACGGCGACCTGGACACCTATGTGGCCTGTGACCTGGTGTTCCACCAGCGCCTGGTGGACGCTGCGCACAACCCCGCACTGAGCGAGTTGTACCGCTACTTTTCCAGCGTCGTCGCTGCAGCGGTCCAGCGCAACATGAGTGCGCTTCCCCGCAGTCAACGGGTGTTCGATCTGCACGTGCAGATCCTCGACGCCATCGAACAACGCGACCCGGACACGGCCAAGCGCCTGAGCCGGGCCCTCATCGAATCCTGAGCCCGAGTGCCCCATGCCTGAACAACTGACGCCCAACCGTTCCAAGCACGACCCCGAACTCGATGAACTGCTGATCGATGCCGAGGCCGACGACGAACAGGTCCAGCAGCAACCGGTGGTGCTGCGTCGACCTTGGTTGCTGCTGCTGGGGCTGGTGCTGGTCGCGCTGAACCTGCGCCCGGCGCTGTCGAGCATGGCGCCAGTGCTGGGCCAGGTGTCCGAGGGCCTGGGCCTCAATGCGTCCGCTGCAGGTCTGCTGACGACCTTGCCGGTCCTGTGCCTGGGCCTGTTCGCACCGCTGGCGCCGATCCTGGCGCGTCGTTTCGGCAGCGAGCGGGTGATTCTGGGCATCCTCCTGACCCTGGCGCTGGGGATCCTGCTGCGCAGTGCGCTCGGTGCGACCGGTGTGTTCGTCGGCAGCCTGATCGCCGGTGCCAGCATCGGCATCATCGGCGTGCTGCTGCCGGGTATCGTCAAGCGTGACTTCCCGGCTCACGCCGGCACCCTGACGGGCGTCTACACCATGGCCCTGTGCTTCGGTGCAGCGATGGCCGCAGGCAGCACCGTGCCCTTGAGCCGGTACTTCGGCGACAGTTGGGCCATGGGGCTGGGCTTCTGGCTGCTACCGGCGCTGCTGGCGATGCTGGTGTGGTCGCCCCAGGCGCGCCATGGACATGGTGCGCACCAGGTGGCCTATCGGGTACGCGGGCTGTGGCGTGATCGGCTAGCCTGGCAGGTGACCCTGTACATGGGGTTGCAGTCCTCGCTGGCCTACATCGTGTTCGGCTGGCTGCCGTCGATTCTCATCGGTCGTGGGCTGAGCCCCACGGAAGCTGGGCTGGTGCTCTCGGGGTCGGTGCTGGTGCAGTTGATCAGTTCGCTCAGTGCGCCTTGGCTGGCGACCCGCGGCAAGGACCAGCGCCTGGCGATCGTGGTGGTGATGCTGGTCACCCTCGGTGGTCTGTTCGGATGCCTGTATGCGCCGATCTCGGGGCTGTGGGGTTGGGCGATACTGCTGGGGCTGGGGCAAGGCGGTACCTTCGCTCTGGCCCTGACCCTGATCGTGTTGCGCTCGAAGGATTCGCACGTGGCGGCGAACCTTTCGAGCATGGCCCAGGGGGTCGGCTACACGCTGGCTTCGATGGGCCCGTTCGCTGTCGGCCTGGTACATGACCTCACCGGCGGCTGGGCAGCGGTCGGCTGGATTTTCGCGGTACTGGGGTTGGGGGCGATCGTCTTTGGCCTGGGCGCTGGGCGGGCACTGCATGTGCAGGTCGTTAGCGAACGGGTGTGAAGCCGGTACGACGCTGGATGCATTCATGGCGCAAATGACCATGGCGCGAAGGCGTGGCGCGGATTATCGTGCAGCTCTCGATTCCCAGGACGGACCTGCCCCATGAGCGACGCCAAAAGCGCCCTGATCACCCGTTTCTACCAGGCGTTCCAGCGCCTGGACGCCGAGGCCATGGTGGCCTGCTACAGCGATGACATCGTCTTCAGCGATCCGGCCTTCGGTACTTTGCGCGGCCAGGATGTGGGCGATATGTGGCGGATGCTGACCACTCGCGCCAAAGACTTCTCCCTGACCTTCGACAGCGTGCACGCGGACGCACGGGGTGGCAGTGCCCATTGGGTCGCCACTTACCTGTTCAGCCAGACCGGACGCACCGTAGTCAATGATATCCAGGCTCGTTTCGTGTTTCGCGACGGCTTGATCTGCCAGCATGACGACAGCTTCGACCTGTGGCGTTGGTCGCGCCAAGCCCTTGGTACGCCCGGCCTGTTGCTGGGATGGAGTCCCCTGGTCAGAAACAAGGTCCGCCAGCAGGCCAACAAGGGCCTGCGGGCATTTCAGGCGCGCTGAGCGTCTTTTCAGGACGTGGGAACCGCCTGCTCTTTGCTGTGATAGCTGAATGTGGCCTTGTCGTGGGCCTGCAGGGGCATGCGGATGCGAATGATCGGGATGTAGGTGCCGTAGGTCCTGTGCCAGTCCTTCTGGTCGGCCTGTGCCTGCTCGAGCGCCCCCCACATGCCTTCGATATGGAAGAACGACTGGATCGGCAGTCTGTGGGACTGGTCTTCCTCCCAAGCCTGAACGATGACTTCGTTCCAAGGGAATGGCAGTTCGGAGGCGAACATTCGCTGTGCCATCAGACTCTGGTAAAAGGCTTCGGCGCGCTCGCTCTTGCGGGTGTCACGGACATCGAATGCGCATTGGCGTCTGTAGTCCCCGGTGCGGCGGAACTGGTCGATCCAGGCCTGCGCGGTCATGATGCCTTGCTCGTGGCACAGGCGTTCGTTGAAGGTAGTTTCGCTGTTGTTGCCACACCCTTGTTGTTCACGGGTCCAGGTATCGCCATCGGTTGGCCAGGCGCACAGCACTTGATAGCTGATCGACCCTGCCGGGCGCTGCATGCGCGGGTACAGGGTAAAGCCGCTGCGGGCGTCGGCAGCCAGACGCGTGATTGGCAGATCGGCGCGCAGATAGGAGAACGAGACGCCGCCTTTTTCCTTGTTGTTCGGGCTATGATGCCAGGTGTGGTATTTGGGGGAGGGTTTGGTCGCGCGAATCAGTACGCCCGAACAGCCGTGGGCCGGAATGGCCGAGCCCCCGCAGTCAATCAGTGCGGCATCATAGTTTTCCTGCATCTGTGCAGCGGTTCGCTGCCCCAGGGACGCCTGGGCCAAGTGTGAGGTCAGCAGCGCAGCTGCGGCCAGGAGCAGCCGGGAAGATTCTTTCAACATGGTAGAGCCCTCGAGATGGATGGGCTCTCCAAACTAATGACACTCAGGATCCCTGTGGTGAGTGAAGAGATTCCCGAACGGGAGGCCAAACCCTGGTACGTCTACCTCGTGCGGGCGGCCAATGGCTCGTTGTATTGCGGCATCAGTGACGATCCGCAGCGACGCTTCCAGAAGCATCGGAAAGGGCAGGGCGCACGTTATTTCAAGACCAGTCCGGCGCAGGCGCTGGTCTATGTCGAGCAGTGGCCGGACAAGGGCGAGGCCTTGCGCCAGGAACGGCTGGTGAAAAAACTGCGCAAGTCGGCAAAGGAGGCGCTGGTCGCCTCCTTTACTGTTGGCGAGGTGTAGCGGGGGCGTGATCAGTCCTTGCGGCGTTTGAGCTGGTCGACCAGTTGGGTCGGCAAGCCTTTGATCACCAGGGTTCCGGCTTCTTCGTCATATTCGATCTTCGAGCCCAGCAGGTGGGCCTCGAAGCTTATCGACAGGCCCTCGGCGCGGCCGGTGAAACGGCGGAACTGGTTGAGGGTGCGTTTGTCCGCGGGGATTTCCGGCGACAGGCCGTAGTCCTTGTTGCGAATATGGTCGAAGAACGCTTTGGGGCGGTCCTCGTCGATCAGGCTCGACAGTTCCTCCAGGGTGATCGGCTCGCCCTGCTTGGTCTGGCTGGTGGCGTAGTCCACCAGGGTCTGGGTCTTCTCGCGCGCAGCCTCTTCGGGGAGGTCTTCGCTTTCGACGAAGTCGCTGAAGGCCTTGAGTAACGTGCGGGTTTCGCCCGGGCCGTCGACACCCTCCTGGCAGCCGATGAAGTCGCGGAAGTAATCCGACACCTTCTTGCCATTCTTGCCCTTGATAAAGGAAATGTACTGCTTCGAGTGCTGATTGTTCTTCCACTCGGACAGGTTGATTCGCGCGGCCAGATGCAGTTGGCCCAGGTCCAGGTGCCGCGACGGGGTGACGTCCAGTTCGGCGTTCACTGCCACGCCTTCGCTGTGGTGCAGCAGGGCGATGACCAGGTATTCGGTCATGCCTTGCTGGTAATGGGCGAACAGCACGTGACCGCCGGTGGACAGGTTCGACTCTTCCATCAGCTTCTGCAGGTGCTCGACCGCGATGCGGCTGAAAGTGGTGAAGTCCTTTTCCTCTTCCTGATACTGCTTGAGCCAGCCGCTGAGCGGATAGGCGCCGGACTCTCCGTGGAAGAAGCCCCAGGCTTTGCCTTGTTTGGCGTTATAGCTGTCGTTGAGGTCGGCCAGGAGGTTCTCGATGGCGTCCGACGCCGCCAGCTCGGTGTCTCGCGCATGGAGCACGGCGGGGCTGCCATCGGGCTTCTTGTCGATCAGGTGAACGATGCAATGACGGATTGGCATGGAATTCTCTGAAAGGGTGGGCGGAGCGAAACCGCGCTGCAAAGTGGCTCAGTTTACCGCAGGGCAGGGGTGATGCAGTGGCCATATGTTGGCGGAAATGTCAGTTGTTCGTTTTTTGTTCAAAAATCTGCGTTTTTCGGGCAACCCCCCGAAAAACCTGAATAAAATCACGGTCGACAGCGGATATTTCCTGATTCCTGTGTTAGCTTTGCGCCGTCTTGCGCCCCTTGGGGTGGCGCATTGCTGGCAGCTCGCTTGCGTCGTGTCGAACCAAACGCTGATTTTCGTATCTACATACGCGATTGGCGAGGCTCGCCGGACCTTCCGCGCAGCCCGATAACGATGAAGCACGCTGCATACCTCTGATTTGATAGGGAAGGAACACCACCATGGCATTGACCAAAGACCAACTGATTGCCGACATCGCCGAAGCCATCGACGCGCCGAAAACCACCGCGCGCAACGCTCTGGAGCAACTGGGCCAGATCGTCGCCGACCAACTGGAAAACGGCGCTGAAATCACCCTGCCAGGCATCGGCAAGCTGAAAGTCTCCGAGCGTCCTGCCCGTACTGGCCGCAACCCTTCGACTGGCGCTGCCATCGAAATCGCTGCCAAGAAAGTCGTCAAGTTCGTACCGGCCAAGGTCCTGAACGACGCCATCAACAAGTAATTGTCGATGCTTCATTGAAACC
>NZ_JABWRO010000083.1:0-25128 GCF_014268985.1 Pseudomonas sp. RW10S2
TTTTTCCTGCGCTAATCAGCGCCGACGCGGCTGGCGCTTGCGCTGTTCTTCGTCGGTGGGGATCGGTACCGGTTGCAATGGCGGTGGTACCAGGCCAAGGGCGACGGCAAGGTCGTGGAGCCAGTTGTACATGCGCTTGTTCATAGTGCCCCCTTCACGGGTCAGCCTTGCGGCAAATCAGTCCTGCGATGCTTCATACAGATCATAGTCCCATGTTCTGTATATCGCCTGCGTCTAGCCTTACAGATATGGGCGATTTTGCCGCAGATCAAGCGGAAACGCCGTACTCCGACAGCCGGTTTACTGTTTCACCTTGTTGCAGGTCGATCCAGGCCTGCAAATTCGCCCCGCACATGCCCTGGCGCCACATCAACCAGGTCTCGGCATGATCGAACGGCGCCTGCAGCGGATGCGCGCTGACCCGCTCGCGCCCCGGCAGGCTGTCGAGCATCGAACGCGACATCATCGCCACCCCGGCACCGGCGATCACACACGCCAGCATGCCCTGGTACGACTCGATCTCCATCACCCGCCCCATGGCCGTGTGGTCGTGCGCGTACCAAGCCTCCAGACGCATGCGGTAGGCACACCCCTGACGGAACGTGAATACCGAACGCCCGGCCACATCACGCGCGCTATGCACAGGCGGGTGCTCGGGGCTGGTGATCAGCACCAGTTGCTCCTCGCACAAGGGCACGCCATCGAGCCCGGCCAGCCCCGGCGGGCCATCCACCAGGGCGGCGTCCAGGCGGCGCTCGAGCAGGCCCTGCAACAGCTCGCCGCTGGGCGCGGCCTGCACCTGCAGGTTCACTGCCGGATAGGCCTGATGGTAGCGCGCAAGCAACGCCGGAAGCTGGATGGCCGCGGTGCTGTACATGGTCCCGATGATGAAGTCCCCAGCTGGCTGACCGCCCTGCACCGCCGCCATGGCTTCATCGCGCAGTACCGAAAGCCTGTGCGCATAGTCCAGCAACACTTTGCCGGCCGGCGACAGTTGCAAGCGCTGACGCTCGCGCAGGAACAACTCCACGCCCAGCTGCTCCTCGAGCTGACGCAGGCGCGTCGACAGGTTCGACGGCACCCGGTGCAGGCGCTCGGCGGCGCGAGTCACTGAACCCTCCTCGGCGACGGCCTGGAAGATTCGCAATTGGCTGAAGTCCACGACATTCTCCAAAACAGAACAACTTGATCATCATTATTCAATTTTATTGAAAGTCAAGAACCCCTACCCTGCCATCCATCGCTTACCACTGCGCAGGAGTCTTCCCATGTCGCCCTTACTGCAACTGCTGGCCAGTGCTGTCGCACTGATGATGGCCATGGGCATCGGCCGCTTCGCCCTGACCCCGCAGATGCCCCGCCTGATTGCCGAGGGCCAGTTCGACCTGACCGCAGGCGGCCTGGTGGCCGCTGCCAACTATCTCGGCTATTTCATCGGCGCCGTGGACGGTATGTTCGCCCGCCACCCGCACCAGGTGCGCCTGCGCCTGCATGCCGGGCTGTGGTTGTGCGTGCTGCTGACCCTGGCCTCCTGGGCTGCCAATGGATTCTGGAGCCACCTGCTGCTGCGCTTCGGCACCGGTGTGGCAAGCGCCTGGGCATTGGTGATGCTGACCAGCCTCAGCCAGCACGTGGCCAGCAGCCATGGTCGGGCGCGACTCGGCGCATTGGTGTTTGCAGGCCCAGGCGTGGGGATCGCCATCACCGGTTTCCTCGCGCTCGGTGCGCACCTGCTCAGCCTCGATTCGGCCGCGTTGTGGCTGATGTACTCGGTGGCCGCGCTGGTGATGCTGCTGGCCGTGCTGCCGTGGCTGCCCCGCGCCCACCTGCTGACGCCTGCGACCACTAACGCACCGGCACAGGCTCATTCACACCAGCGCGGCATAGCTTGTCTGGCGGTGGTCTATGCGCTGTACGGCATTGGCTACATCCTGCCGGCCACCTTTCTGTCGCAGATGGCCAGCCAGCAATTCCAGGGGCAGTGGCTTGCCGACCTGTTCTGGCCCGGCTTCGGCCTTGCCGCAGCGCTTGGCGTGGTGATCGTCAGCCTGCGCGGCCCGGGTCGCACCAGCGTCTGGCTGACCGCCACACTCTGGCTGCAAGCCTTGGGCGTGCTGGCCTGCCTGCTGGGTGGCGGTATCGGACTGGGGCTCGGGGTACTGCTGTGCGGTGCGCCGTTCCTGGCCTGCATGCAGTTGGTGATGCAGCGTTCGCGAGAGCTCGCGCCCCACGCCACACAACGCAACGCCGGCCTGCTGACCGCCTGCTTCGCCCTCGGCCAACTCAGCGGACCCTTGCTGGCCGCGCTGAGCAACCACTTCAGCGGCGGGCTGCAACCCGCACTGTTGCTGGCGGCTGCGGGGCTGGGGGTCGCCGGGTTGCTGGTGGCGACAAGCAGATCGGATCAACGCGCCGCCGAGCAACTGGCGACCAGCGTGTAGGAACAACTGTCTTGCTCAAAATCTAAAGACCAGCCCAATCCCTGTGGAAGCGGCCTTGCCCGCGAACACGGGCGTAGCCCGTGCCAGGGCAGCGCGATATCTTCTTCGCGGGCAAGCCCGCCCCTACAGGTCGAGGCGGCTTCATAGCCGGGCTGTGGCCTCAATGCACCGAGTTACGCCCAACCTCCAGGTCGTTCAGCAACGCCTTGGCCATCGCGCTCAGGTAGTGCAGCGCGGTGATGCTCACCGGGTCCACCTGTTCCTGCTCGCTCAACTCCCGGACACAGCCAAGGATCACCGACACTTCTTCCAGCACCCGCTCGAAAGGAATGCCAGGCTGTACGCGGTACATGTCCAGGAAAGTCGCCACACCAGCGGTGGTGTAGCCATTGGATAAGTCAGTCATGGTCACGTCTCCTCACTGTGGTGTGGGGAACGTGCGTAAGGCGGGGTGGATCGGGGACGAGCTTTTTCATGGGGTCAAATCTCACGTCTGGTCAGAGATATCACCACCCCACTCTTTCTCACGGAGTTAGGGTGGCAACCGTGCACGGAGTGAGAAACCGAGGACGTGAGAGCCCGGCCGGGCCGAAGCCCGTCCGCACACGGCTGCCATAAAGAAGTGCCGCTGCCACGTCGTCGGGTTTCTCACGCCCGGTCGCCAAATGACGACCCGGCGAAGTTATCCCTGACGCATTTCCACGACAATTAAGACGCTTCCGCAAGCCGCGTAGGATAGATCCTAACGACTCAAAACCTGACACCGGCGCCCGAGAATTAGGAAAAATCAGACACGCTACAGCCCACCTTACCCCACCACCCGGCGCAACTGCCGCCGCACCCAAGGCTCGGCACTCACCAGCACCACACCACCGAGCACCATCACCGCCCCCACCACGAAGTTCACGCTCAGCGGCTCATCCAGCAACAGCACCCCGAACGTCACCCCGAACAACGGCGTGATGAACGAAAACACCGCCAGGTTCGACGCCAGGTACTGGCGCAGCAACCAGAACCAGGTCAGGTAACTGAAGAACGACACCACCAAACCCTGAAACAGCACGCTGCCCAGTGCCAACGGCGTGAACGACACCGCACCGATCTGCCCGCTGAACAACGCCATCAGCAGCAAGCCGACGAAGCCCACCATCAACTGGTAGAACAGCGTCAAGGTCGCCGGCGCCTCCGATAGCCGCGAAGCCCGCACCACCACCGTGGTCGCACCCCACATCAGCCCCGCCAGCACCGCCATGGCATCGCCGAGCAGCACCCGCCCATCGAGTTGATCCAGCGACAGCCCGCCCGCAAAGGCCAGGGCGATCCCGGCAAACGCCAGCGCAATCCCCAGCCACTGCAACAAACGCAGGCGCTCGCTGGGCAACATGAAGTGCAGCCCCAGCGCGGTGAACACTGGGGCCGTATAGAGAAATACCGACATATGCGCCGCCGAGGTCAGCTTCAGCCCCTCGGCGATGAACAGAAACTCCAGCCCGAACAACGCCCCGGCCAGCAAACCCGCGCGCCAGGTGCTGCCCAACTGCGCCCAGCCGCCTCGCCAGCACATCAGCAGCCCGACCAGCACCGCAGCGACACCGGAGCGAAACGCCGCCTGCATCACCGGCGCGATATCCACGGCAGCCCATTTGATCATCACCTGCTGGGAGCCCCAGATCAGGCACAACCCCAGCATCACCTGCAGGGCAAAGGCGTCGGTGCTCTTGCGGGCCGCGCTCATGGGCGGGCCTCGTAGCGGGTCAGGGGCATGGGCAACGCTCAGCAGTCAGAAAATGGAACCATTACCGATTATCGGCGCGCCCGCCCCGCCGATACCAGCCTAAATCGCGCCCGGTGTGATCTGCGGCTTGCTCGAGACCTGATCGAAGGTGGACTCATTCAGCGCATCTGCCTGCTGATCCAGCTTCAAGCGTGGGCTGTCCGCTCCTGGAATCGCGCTGTCGATGAGGCTGAGCAGGCGCGAGCCGCGCTCGGTGAGCACAAAGTTCTCACCGTTGCCGCCATCTTCTTCAGGACGGCTCTTGATGAACCCGCCCTTGAGCAACAGCTTTTCGTAATCACAGGCGCGGGTTTTCAGCTGATCCAGATCGCCCACCGGCTGGCCTTTGGCGGCCATCGCCGCAGCATGCTGCTCGGCGTAGGGGCGTGGCGTGAAGCTTTGACCGGCGCCGTTCTGCACCTCGTGCAGCAAGCGTTCGATCAGGTCCCAGTCGTAGGTGCTCATGGCAGTGGCCTCTTGCTGTGGACGGTGGGTACACAGCATGGGACCGGAGGCGTTGGAGGTCCGTTCAAATCATTGACAGTACACGGTTGGAACCGGCTCGGGGCCTGCGAACAGGTATCTACGGCACTTCAAACCTGCTCACGGGTTACAGCTCCCCCGAACTCGAGACAAGTCTTGTCTCCAGAAACCTCAAAACAAATCAACGCGGCTCATCTGAGCTGTGCTGAATAGCCGACAGCTGCGCCAGCCGCGTTCGGGCGCAAGACCGAGCAGACAGGCGATGCGGCGACGCCACAACTGCCGCTCTTCGACGAGGCAGAAAGCCTGGCCGAGCCCTTGGATGAGGCCGGCGACGAAGAAGTCGTTGCACCGACCAAGCGCCGTGGCAAACGTAAGCCACTGCCGGCTGATTTGCCGCGTATCGAAGTTGTCCACGAACTGTCCGAGCATGAACTGACCTGCGCTTGCGGCTGCCGCAAACATGCCATCGGAGAAGAAGTCAGCGAACAGCTTGAAATCGTCCCGATGCAGATTCGCGTCATCAAGCATGTGCGCAAGGTATACAGCTGCCGGGACTGCGAGTCAGCGCCCGTGACGGCAGGCAAGCCTGCCCAGGTGATCGAGAAGAGCATGGCTAGCCCGAGTGTGCTGGCCATGCTGCTCACCACCAAATACGTAGACGGCTTGCCGCTTCATCGCTTCGAAAAAGTGTTGGGGCGCCACGGTGTCGATATCCCGCGCCAAACCTTGGCACGCTGGGTGATTCAATGCAGCGAGCATTTCCAACCGCTGCTGAATCTGATGCGCGAAAGCCTGTTGAGCAGTCGGATCATCCACTGTGACGAAACACGTGTGCAGGTGTTGAAAGAGCCGGGTCGTGAGCCCAGCAGCCAATCCTGGATGTGGGTACAAACCGGCGGCCCACCTGATCGCCCGGTGATCCTTTTCGACTACGCCACCAGCCGAGCGCAGGAGGTGCCGACGCGCCTGTTGGATGGCTATCGCGGCTATGTCATGACCGACGACTACGCCGGTTACAACGCGTTGGCCGCGCAGGACGGCGTGGAGCGATTGGGCTGTTGGGCGCACGCACGCCGCAAGTTCGTCGAAGCGCAGAAAGTGCAGCCCAAGGGTAAAACCGGGCGCGCAGACATCGCCCTGAATTTGATCAACAAGCTGTATGGCATCGAGCGCGACCTTAAGGGCGGCAGCGATGAAGATCGTAAGGCTGCCCGCATGGAGCGCAGCCTGCCACTGCTGGCTCAACTGAAAAGCTGGGTAGAGAAAACGCAACCTCAGGTCACGACGCAGAATGCCTTGGGCAAGGGCATCGGCTACTTGGCCAGCAACTGGAGCAAGTTGGAACGCTACGTCGAGCACGGCTGCTTACCGATCGACAACAACGCAGCCGAGCGAGCGATCCGCCCGTTTGTCATCGGCAGAAAGAACTGGTTGTTCAGTGACACGCCCAAAGGTGCCACTGCCAGCGCACAACTTTACAGCTTGGTAGAAACGGCCAAAGCCAACGGCCAAGAACCCTATGCGTGGCTGCGCCACGCACTGGAACGCTTGCCGCATGCCGCCTCAGTGGAAGACTACGAAGCGCTGCTGCCGTGGAATTGCACACCTCAAATACATAGCTGAGTGCTCTGCCCATCGTTGGTTAGGTGGGGTTCATGGAGCGCTTACAGATGATCGCCTGCGCTACCAGTTCGAAGCGATTTCACGCATGCCTATGGAAGAGCAAGAACTGGTACGTGGTCTGCTTGATGCGGTGATTGTTAAACACCAGGTAGCCGGGGCCATTGCCCGTGCAGCAGGGCCAGCGACTAAAGGGAAGGAATAAACGAGCGGCTAAATAAAAGTCGAAAAATCAAAAGTCAGATAAAAAACACCGGCGCGAGGCCGGTGCTGGGTGGGATAGTGTGCTTGGACATGTCAGATCAGCTCGATACGAGACTTTTACAAATCAACATAAGCGTGACAATACCAATTTGACACTACCTCAAAAACATATCGATATCGTCTAGAGCATCCGCAATTTGCCCCGAGATGATATTGTCATCTAGATGTTCACGAAGAGCAATGAGTACTTTTTCTTTATCAAGCTGGCGGTGAATCCTTGCTATATGCCCAAGACAAGTTGCTGCAAGCCCTCTAACATCAGGGCTTTCGTCGCTGAGAAATTCTAAGCATTTATTCTGCACCCATCTCCAATCAGAATCATTTAAAGCAACGAAAACAAGTGCCTCACAAATACTCTTAACATCCCTCGAAGCAAAAGCTTTTTCTAAATCTAGCTTGTTATAAGATTTGGAGTCTTGATAGTTCATTATCGCTTCCCACCAGTAAGAATATTACCTTTACGATCAGCCATACCGGCCTGTTGCAGGGCTTTTTGCATGTCTGGATGCAAGTCACTCCAAGAGCGGACATGGCCGTGATAAGTCGTATCTAGCGTTTTGTCAAAAACAACAAATTCTTTAGAATCGTAGTCAATTCCGACTCGGCGAGGGGATGTTGGTTTAACTTGAATCGAAAAATCTAGCGCTTCTTGACCATTAACCGGAGCACGACTCTTAACTGCATTATCGACTTTCCCGTGGTAGGGAGCAGCTTCATAGTCCAATCGGCGCATGGCGCCTGCACTTTCACCGGCAGCTCCTGTCGCTTTTGCACCAACCCCACCATACAGCCCAGCCATATTAAGCGCTAGGGTAGCCGCCGCCAACAACCGCTCCCCCGTCTCCGGCACCTCCCCCGTGATCGGATTCGACGCCCCGGCCGTAACCAGCAGCTGGCAACCCGCGCCAACCAGCCCCAGCCCGCCACAGCCCTCCGCATACACCGACGCTAGCCACTGCTTCGCCTCGACCGCCCGGCGCTCCTGCACCATCAGGTTCTTCTGCTTTGCGCCTGCAGCTTCCGCATCGCTGACGGCTACCAGCTTCCACTCCTTGCCCGCGGCCGTCTCAACAACTTCATGGCTCACACGGCAATAACCATTGGCGGTCGCGCATGGAACGAGGTCGCCGGGTTTGTGCGTTAGCGAAATATCCGGCCCCATGTCAGAGGCGACGGCCACCGTCTCATGCTCAAGCACGCTCTCGCCCAGCTTGCGCAACTCACCAATCTTGTCCGCCAGAGCCTGGCAAGCACCGGAACTGCCAGCACCTCCCGGGCATTCCTGGGCGAACTGACGTTCCTTCTGCACGAGGTACATTCGCCCGTCCAGGGTTAGGTGGTTGTTCTCCACCGCATTCTTGCCTGCCTGAGCCCCCGCCAACGCGCCGCTGCCATCCCCTCCTGCCACGGCCCCCGCCAGACCAGAGGCCAAGGTCGCAAGCGCTGAAACGGTCTGTTTCTCCTCCTCGCTCAACTCACTTGGCGGCTTGCCTGGATACAGACGGGTAGCGATCAGCTCCCCTGTCACAGCACCCGCCGCACCCGCCGCCGCACCGCTCCCCTGGACCTGTGCGACCAGCGCACCCAGCACCGCATGGGCCATCAGCCGCGCGGCATCGTTGTCACCGGCCACCTGCTTGATCTGTTGCGCCAGATACGGCGCCGAAGCACCAGCCAGCGCGCCGGCCAGGTTGCCGCCAGCCAAACCTTGTAGCGCCGCCGTAACCGCCTGCGCGGCACGCTGCAGATCGCTGCCGGTACCGTAACGTTGCATAGCGTCCTGGTAGACACTGCTGTGGCGGACCTTCTCGGCATAGTCGCTTGCCGACTCGCTACCACGCTCACCCACGGCCCGCTTGCCCGCTTCGAAGGCGCGCAGATCGCCTTCAGTGCGGATAATGTCCATTGCCTGGCTGCCGATTTCGCCGATCAACTGCACGGTGCGCAGACGGCGCTGCTCCTTCTCCTTGTCGAAGATCGGGCTGATGCTCCCGTTGGCACTGGCCGGATCGCGGCTGAGGGCCGCCAGGTCCTGCTGCTGGCTAGCCGGATCGCGGACGTCGAGCGTACCCTGCGCAACCGCCGAATGCGTGGTGCCGCTGGCGCTGCCACTGCGGTTGATACCCACCGCCATGACGCTGCCCATGTTGCCTTGGAAGGCATCGCCAAACTCGCCGCCGCCACTGAGGCTGAGGTTCTGCCCCTGGGTCTTGAATTCGGCCTTGTTGCGCAGCTCGGTCCAACCCAAGGTTTCGGTACTGAGACGGTTCTTGTCTGGCGTGGCGGTACTGGCAATCACTGCACCGTCGAGCTGGGTATGCTTGCCGACCTCGATGTCGTAACCCCCCTTGCCAGCAAAGAGGCCGCTCTGCTGCTGGACGCTGTCGTAGTTGGAGTGGAGCTTCTGGTGGTTGATGGCCAGGTAGCCACTTCCACCACTGCCGAGGTTCAGGCTCGCTCCGCCCGCTACATCGAGTTGCTTGCTGTCGTAGCGGTCGCTGTCCTGCAGGCTGTGTACCAGCAGGTCACGGCCAATCTTGGCCTGGACCTGCTCGGCGTTGACCTGAGCCCCGGTCAGGCGAGTGTCGCGACCGCTGGCCAGCATGAGGACGTTGCCAGCATCGACGGTGGTCTCGTTCCAGGTGGTGCCATTGCCTTTTTCACCACCGCGCCCGGTATTCGCATTGGCGAAGATACTCAGGTTTGCGCCCGAGTTGCCGAGGCCAAGACTGATACCGACCGCCCCGCCGCCACTCTTGTTCTTGCCGTCGAGGGTTTGGGTATTGGCAGCGGCGCGCAGGTCGACATCACGATTGGCTGCCATCAGCAAGTCCTTGCCAGACTTGAGCTGGCTACCCTGGACAAGGATGTCGCCCTCGGTGCCCAGGGCGCCGTTGCCGCTGGCGACGATGCTGAGGTTGTTGCCTGCCGTGACGCTGCTGCCCTGACTGATGAACTGTTCAGAACGCTGGCTGGAGCTGGACTTCTGCGCGCCCACCGACAGCGCTATACCAACGAATTCACCCTGTTGTGCACCCGACTTCAAGGCTTCTGCGGCTTGCATGGCCTGGAAACCGGACAGGCCGGCCTTGATACCCTGCAACGCGCTGAGGCGGCTGTCGCTTTCGCTGCGGGTAGCCTGGGTATTCTGGTAGGTGGTATTGATGGCGCTGCCCACAGCGCCCGAGAGGGCCAGGGTCAAGCCGGTCTTGCTGCTTTTGTGCGCTTCTTCGCTGGTGCTGTGCCCCTGCGCAGCTTCGATGCTGACATTCTGCGCCAGCAGGCTCACGTCCTTGCCGGCCACCACGTCAGAGCTGCGAATCGACAAGTCCTTGCCAGCTTGCACCTGCATATCGCCAAGGATGCTCCCCACCGTACTGCCCCGGTGGCTGGTGGTGTTGGTGTCTTTGGTCGAACTGTTCTTTGCCGTTCCCAGGGTGACACCAATGCCGCCCGAGCTCATCAGGCCGGATTTAGTGCGAGTTTGGCTGCTGTGGGACGCCAAGGTCTCGACAGCGGTGTCGATACGCACATCATTGGCCGCTGTGAGCGTGGTCTTCTCGGTGGACACCACGTTGGCCGCAGACAGGCTGATATCCCGCCCGGCCTGGACCAAGGTGGTATTGCCACTGAGGGTCGATCCTTCGACCACGGCATAGGTGGTCGATTGGCTGTTGGCCTTGCTGGTCGTGGACAGGCCGAGCCCACCGCTCTTGGATTTGGCCGATGCACTGGCATGTGTGCTTTCGCCTGCCAGCAGTTTGACGTCGCGTCCGGCAGTGACAGCCAGCTCACCTTTGTCGGCGATGACCTGCGAGGCCTGGATGTTGGCATCTCGCGCGGCCACCAGATCGACGCTCTTGCCCCCCTGGATCACCGACGAGACCACCACACTGGACTCGCTCTCGCTCATCCGGCTGCTGCGACGCCCGAACGAGCCTTTCTTCTGTTGTGCAAAATAGGCGTGGCTAACTTCCTGCCCAGCCAGCACATTCACATCGTTGCCGGCGTAGAGATAGGCACTGTCCTTGGCCAGCAGGCCGCTGGCGAGCAGGTTGACGTCTTGGCCAGCGGACACGCCAAGGCTACCGCCGGCACTCAGACTCGCGCCAACCAGGCTGCTCTGCTCGTCAAGCTTCTGGGTTTTCTTGCGACCGCGCTTGGAAGCGCTCTCGACGCTGTGCAGGTCCTCACCGGCAATCAGGTTGATATCGCCCTCAGCCCTGGCCTGCAACTGCTGCTCGGCATGCGCGCCGCTGGCGACAATATTGATGTCTCGACCCGCCTGCAGCGCAACACCTCCTCCCGCCGTCACACGCGATCCCAATTGCCTCACCGTCTCCTCGGTACGCAATCCACCGCGAATCGCTTGCAGGCTCAGGGTGCGGTCCTCGACCGCCAGCAGGTTGATGTCGCCGCCGGCCTTCGCCGTAAGATCACCACCGCTTTCGAGGCGGGCTTTGTTGGTCAGGTCGCCGGCTGCGTCAAAGGTCAGGCTGTCGCGGGCGCTGATCACGCTACCGACGTCAACACGCGTGGCGCGCCCCGAGCCGACCGAGACTTCGGTGGCGGTGCGGTCGTTGACGATGTCGCCGGTCAGCGACACCAGGCTGACCTGGTTGCCGCGGATCTCGCCAGCCAGCGCGTTGCGGATGCTGTCCTGGGCCATGAGGCCCAGGCGTTGATTGGCCTGTACCAGGCCGCCCTGGTACAAGCTGCCGCCCACGGCGGCACTGAGGTCGTTGCTGGCGCGCAGGGTGCCGACGCTCCTCAGGTCGCCGCCGGTCACCAGATTGAGGTCGCGGCCTTGCATCAGGGAGCCGCCACGCAGGTTGCGCGCGTCGACCTTGGCCAGATACAGCACTGGCGCCAGCACGGTCTGACCATCGACCACGCGCGACTCCATCCACACGATATCGTGGGTCAAGGCGGCTACCTGCTGCGCCGTCAGGCCTACGCCCAGGCTAAGGCCCAGGGCGTCCTTGCTGGCCACCGCGTTGTCCATCAGGTACTTGAACTGGTCGTAGTCGCTGTTCAGGCCATCAGCGAGGAAACGCTGACCGGTCTGGGCACGCACGGCCTCGGCGATCAGGCGGGTTTCATAGCGGCCGTCGCCAAGCCGGCGGGCCGCCTGGTCGGGATCGAAACCGAGATTGCCGAGCAGGTAGCTGGAGGCCATGAAGCGGCTGGGGTCGGTGAGCTCAGGGTTGGTCTCGATCAGGTAGCTGGAAGCCGGGTTGCGGCTACGCACGAAGAGGCCGTAGTCGCCCTGGGGGAGACGGAAGCCCGGCAGAACGGTGGGGTCGATGCTGACGAAGGGTGCTCCGCTGAAATCGACCGGAATGAAGCTGACTTGGGTGGTGCCGTCGGCGGCAATGGTTTCGACGCGTTTGACGTCCTTCAACGGGCCGGGGTCGCCCGCCTGGGTCCCGAGGGTGACACGTACCTCGCCTGCCTCAACTGCTGCGCTGTCCAGGGCCTTACCGGTGAGCTGGGCGTTGGCGTGCGGTTCGAGGGTGCCGTTGACCAATTCACCGCTGACATTGAGCGATAGCGTGCCGCCTGCCTGGACGGTACCAGTGAAGGCAGTGTCGGTGCCCGGCAGTACCCGAGTGTTGCGGCCCAGGTACCGGTACTGAGTGACCGAGGAGGGAATTGGCGCCTGCTGCTCGGGCGGCAAGCCAGCGTTCTGCTTGTTCCAGGCAATGGTGTCAGCCTCGGCGACACGGAATGCGCCCTGGCTCACGCCAAGCAACCAGTAGGTGTCCTCCTCGATGCTGTTGTCGAGGGTCTGGCCGCGATTGTAGAAGTTCTGAGCGCTGGCGCGGAGGTTGCGGTTGGCGGCCAGGAGGCTCTGGCCGTTGATCACGGTGACCGTGTCGAGCAGCAGGTCCTGATTGGCCAGCAGACGCGCGGCCGGCGAGTCGCGCAGCACCGTGCCCTTGTAGGTCGTGGTGACGATATAGGTCGCAGTATGGTGGTCGCCGCTGCAATCAGTGCAGTTGATGCGAATACTACGACCGGTCATGACCTTGTCGGGCTCGAAGTCGGCCTTGGCGTTTTCCAGGGTGGTGACCTTGAGGTCGATGTTGCGCTCGCTCTCGATGCTACCGGAGAGGTTGCGCAAGCTGCCGGCCTTGCCGCCATCAAGGGCGGTGTAGCGCAGGTCACCCTTACTGTAGATGTCGGCGTAGCGGTTGAGCAGGCTGGTGCTGCGCAGGTCAAGATCAGCGCCGGCGAACAGTAGGCTGTCCTGCTGGTTGTCGATCATGCCGTCGACACGTAGGCTGACCTTGCCCTGGGCACCGAGAGTGCCCTGGTTGACGAGGTTGGCGGCGGTGATGTCGAGGGTCGAGGTGCCGGTCAGGCGACCGAGGTTGCTCAGATTTCCCGACAGCGCCAGTACCAGCGGTGCACCGCTGGCAATACGGCCACCTTCCTGAGTCAGGTGACGCGCGTCGATGCGCAGGCCGCGCAAGGCGGAGATCAGGCCTTGGTTGGCCATATCGCCGGTCACCTGCAGGGTCAACTTGCCATCACTGAGAAGCTCCCCCGCGTTGCTCAGTGACTGACCGGCCAGGCGCAGATCACCGGCACTGGCGATCCGCTCACCGGCACTGAGAGCGATACTTTGCAAGCCGCTGATGTCTAGGTTGCCATTGAGATGCCAGGTGCCGATGCCATCGACCGAGCCAAGTGTCCAGGTGGCGTCGCCCAGACCGTTGATCTTGCCCAGGGCGCTGCTCAAGTGGGCCGCTCGCAGTTGCAACTGGCCCTGGGCAGCATGCTCAAGTGTGCCACCCTGGTTGAGCAGGCTCGGCACCTGCAGCAGCAGATCGGTGCTGGCACTGGCGACGCGCCCGCCACGGTTGTCCAACTGTTCATCCAGGACCAGTCGGGTCTGCATACCAGCATGGCTGATCACGCGGCCGCCGCTGCGATTATCCAGGCGTTGTCCATCTACCAGCAGTGCCTGGCTGGCTTCGATCAGGCCATTGCGGTTGACCAGGCGTTGTACGGTCAGTTGCAGGTTGCCATCCAGACTAGTGAGCGCGCCGGCGCTGTTGTCTACATCCGCCGCACCGAGGCGAATGGCACTGGCGACCAGACTGCCCTGCTGGTTGTCCAGGCGTCCCGAGCCCAGCAACAACTCTGCCAGCGCACCGCCGGCGAGCAGCGTGCCCTGCTGGTTACTCAGGGTGCTGGCAGTGACCTTCAGGCCATCGCTGCCGGCCAGTACCTGGCCCTGGTCGCGGTTGTCGAGCCGCTGAGCAGCCAATTCCAGGCGCGTGCCTAGCAATTGGCCGCCCCGGTTGTCGAGCACGCCCTCACCGACGTCAGCCTTCACCTGATGGCCGACCACTACGCCTGCGCGGTTGTCGACGCTGGCAGCGTTGACCGTCACCGCCGCCGCAGCACGCAGCAGGCCCTGTTGGTTGTCCACTGCGCCACGCGCGTCCAGTTGCAGGGCGCCGCTGTCGGCAATCACCTTGCCACCAAGGCCGTTGTCCAAGCGGGCAAGGTCGAGCCCAATGCTCGTACCGAGCACGGTACCGCCCCGGTTGCTCAGAGCACCGCCATCAACCTGCACATGACCACTCGCTTGCAGGGTTCCGTCGCGGTTGTCCAACTGCTGCTCGGCACGCACGCGCATCTGTCCATCGTTGGCGACGATGCGGCCCTGGCGGTTATCGATGCTCTGGGCGCTCAACTCGACAGCCTTGCCGACCAGGGTGCCCTCGCGGTTGTCGAGACGGGAAACGTGCACCTGCTGGCGCGCAGCAGACAGCGTGCCGCCCTGGTTACCCAGGTCAGTGGCATCAAGGTTCAGTTGGCCCTCACTGGCGACCAGGCCTTTACCGGCGTTGTTCAGCTCGGCAGCCGAAACCCTCAGTCCCTGCACGCCGATCACCTGCCCGCCGCGGTTGTCGAGCAGGCCAGCGGTGGTCACCGTCGCACTGCCCTGACTGTTCAGGGCGCCGCCGTCGCGGTTGTCGACGCTGACGCTATTGACCTCCAGCGTCTGTGCCGCGAGCACCTTGCCCTTGCGATTGTCCAGGTGCATGACGCTGGTCCGCTGGCGCTCGCCCTGCAGCGCACCACCGCGATTGTCGAAGGTCTGGGCGACAGTGACGCTCAGGTCGCGGCCAGCGACAATCTGGCCGCTATTGGTCATGTTCTGGCTGAACAGGCTGACATCGCCGCGTCCGTTGCGGCTGTTGTCGGGCTCCACACCCGCCTCGATCACGCCGCTGTTGCTCAGGTGTCCAGCTTCGAGACGGACCTGCCCACTCGCCGCCAAGCTCTGCCGATTGGCCAACTCGCTAGCACTGCGCAGGTCGACATCACCTGCGGCATAGGTCTTACCGCCCAATTCGAGCTGCGCAGCCTTGACCGTCAGGTTGCCGGTGCTGCTAGCCTGGGTCATTGTCACCTTGCCGTTGGCGTCGAGCTGAAGGTCGCCTCCCGACGCCGCGACATCACCCGCCAGGCGCACCCCCACCCCCGCCTCGGTCCCCACCAGCTTGATAGCCCCAGCGTACATGCCACCCAAGGCGCTGGAGTCGATGGCCAACTGCGGCTTGGCGCTGCCGTCGTCGGCCCGCGCCGTCGCGGCCAGGGTCTGGGCATCGACATCGTTGCGCCCGGCGATGATCGCCAGCTGGCGCGCCTGGATCTCGGCGTTGACTTTGGCGCTGCGGGTGATGATCTCGAAACGGTCGACGTTACCGGCATTGAGCCCTGCGCCTTCGATGGTCACGCTGCCCTGGTCGACCTGGTAACGGCTCAACTGGCCGTTGTCGATCACGGGCTTGCCGGTGCTCAGGGTCACCTGGGGCGTATTGATGAAGCCGCAGCCATTGCAGGTGATGCCATGCGGGTTGGCGACGATGACGCGGGCCGACTGCCCCGCTACTTCGGTATAGCCGCGCAGCTGGCTGGGGTTGGCGCCGTTGACCTCGTTGAGGATGGTGCTGGCGGCTGCCCCTTGCAGGTTGGGGTTGCCGAGGATGATGCCGCCCAGTTGCGTGGCCTGGGTACGCTCGGTGGCGTTGTTGAGGATCAGGCCCTGCTGGCCGACGTTGTAGTCGCTGAACTGGTTGTGCGACAGGCCCCTGCCGTTGGGTGCGGCGATGTTGACGATCGGTACGCCGTTGCCCGCCTGGCCGAGGCTGGTGCCCGGCGCACTGACCGCAACGCCTTCGGCGGCTTGGGCCCACAGCGGTTGCCAGAACATGACGTTGGCCAACAGCAGCGCCAGGCCGCGCTTGGGCAGGCCGCAGAAGTGCTCGCGCGGCTGCAGGCGGGCGGAAGGCTGGCGGGCGAGGAAGGCGAAGCGGCGAACGTCCATGTGCTATCTCCTGAATCAGTAGGTCAGATGAACAAGTCCAGGCGGAAGTACACTGGGCGTTCCTTGTCGGGTAGCGCCTCTGGGCGCTCCAGGCTATGGGCGAAGGTCACGCTGGCCGCCAGGTGCTGGCCGCGAGCGAACAGCTCGAAGGCGTGACTGCTGGCCCGGCCATGGCGGTCGCCGTTGTAGCGATCGTTGCGGATCACGCCAACGTCGTAACCCAGGCCCATGCCGTACTCGGCCAGCACCGGGCGCAGGGCGGCCCAGGTGACCGGGCGAGTCCAGCGCAGGTCGTTACGCCAGTACGCGCCACTGTCGCCCGACAACGACTGGTCCTTGAGACCGCGCACCGAGGCCTCGCCACCCAGGCTAATGCGCTGCGGGCTGAACAGCACGTCCTCGCTGCGCTGACCGGTGGCCAGGCTGCTGAAGCTCAGGCGCTCGCCCAGCACCTCGAAGCCCTGCACGTAGCTGACGGTGGCGGTGTACTTGCGATAGCGCGCCACCGGTTCGCCGGGGCGCGGGTGGCCGTTGTCCTGAGCGTCGAAGGCACCGATGCCTTCCTGTAGGCCGAGGTCGAGGTTGACGAAGGCATTGCCCAGGCGACGGCCATGGTTGATGCCGAACTGCGCTTCGCTCAGACGGTTACTGCTGCCATCCAGACGACTGTCCTCGATGTAGTTGTTGGTGCGCAGGTGGGCGATGCCGGCACTGAGCGAGGTCTTGCTGGTGGCGTCGCGGTGCACCACGCGCTCGGCACGCAGTTGGTGGTTCTGGCTGTCGCCGCTTTGCCTGAAGCTGAAACCGTTGCCCTGGGCCTGGGCGCGGTACTCGCTTTCGCTGTAGCTGTAGCTGAAGTTCCACCAGCCCCAGGGCAGGTTGTAATAGAGCGCGCCGTTCTTCGAGCCCTGGGTGTGGTCGCTGACCACGTCGTGGCCGCCGCGCAGCACCAGTTGGTCGGCCAGGCCCAGCGGGCTGTCCCACTCAAGGCCCAGGTTCAACTGCTGCTCGCCGGTGCTGCGCTGCCCGCCATTGTTGCGCGACAGCGAAGCGCGCCAGGGTTTCTGCGTCTGGTTGCGCACCAGCACCTGGCTGCCGCCCACGGCCTGGCCGGGGGCCAGCTCCATTTGCGCACGGTTCGACGGCAAGCGGTTGAGCTGGTCGACCATCTGCTCGATTTCACGCAGGTTCAGGCCCTCGCCCGGCGAGCCGGGAAAGGCCATGGCCAACTCGCGCTCGCTCAGGCCACTGTCAGGATCGGCGCGCAGACTCTCCAGGCGCCCTTCGACCACCAGCACCTGCAGATGGCCGGTGGAAAGGTCCTGCTGCGGCAGGTAGGCACGGCTGGTCACCCGGCCACGGTCCAGATAATGGTTGGTGATGACCTTGAGCAGATCGTTGAGCTGACTGACGCCCAGGCACTGGCCAATGAACGGCGCCAACAGGCGCTCGCGTTCGCCCGGGGAAAGGCTGTCGGCGCCCTTCAGGGTAATGGTGCGGATGGTGAAGCAGCGGGTGTCTTCTCGCGACGGTGCCTCTACCTGCCCGGCGTCTTTGCCCGGCAGGGCGCGCAACTCGTCGAGGCGGCGTTGCTGTTCTTCGAGCAGACGGTTCTGGCGTTCGCGGATCAGGTCCTGGTCGCCGGGCGAGGCGGCCTGGGCCTGGACGTGGCAGAAACTCAGAAACAGTGCACAGAGGGCCCATCCTTGCGCGTGCGATCTATCAAGCGACATACCTTTCCCTGGAGCATGGCAAATTGGTGGGCGATGCTATTGCGCAATCACTACAAGGGCAATTGCCCAAAATCTGAAAATTTTAATGGTGCGAGGATGCCCCATCGCCCAAAAAACCGAGCAAACGCTCAAGGACAAGCCTTGTGGCTGAATCGTTACAGGCCATCGATGGTATGAACTTTCAGCGCCCGTCAAACCTCAACCGGATACCCCCGCCATGAGGCCAAGCTCATGAACACCCTGTGCCGCATCACCCTCTTCGCCAGCCTGTCCTGCGCCCTGCCCGCTTGGGCCTGCACACCGGAAGAAGCCACGCAAAAGCGCGAGGAGCTGGCCAAGCTGGTGACTCAACTGACCGAGCAGAACCCGCAGAAGGCCAAGGAGATCAACGACGAACTCCAGGGCATGGAGCTAGGGACTGCGAGCAAGGACTTGCCGGACAAATGCCAGCTGATCGACAAGCGGGTGAAGGAGTTGAAAGAGGCGGAGCAAAAGGCGGGCTGAATCAAGAAGCCTGACGCTCTTTGTGGGAGTGGCAGTTCGGCGCCCCGGCTTGTGCCGCGATCCGACGCGACGCGGCCGCAAACCAGGCCGCCGGGATGTCTCTGGAACACCGCGGTGACTGGGTTGCGGCCGCTTCGCGCCCGATCGCGGCACGAGGCCGCTCCCACAGGGATGGGGGGTTATTCTGCCTTAGGCGTACGCTTTTTCAGCGGTGCCAGGCCATCGGCGCTGGCCAGCGGCGCGTTCGGGCGCGGCTTGGCGGTCGGCTTGCGCTTGGCGGCGGCCTTTTTGTCGCCGGTCTTCTTGTCGACCTTTTTCTTCTTCGCGCCAACCGCCTTGCCCGAAGCCTTGACCTTCTTCGGCCCGCTGTAGGTGCCCTTGACCTCCTTGATGACGCGGCGCTCGAACTGCTGCTTGAGGTAGCGCTCGATGCTCGACATCAGGTTCCAGTCGTTATGGGTGATCAGCGAGATCGCCAGGCCTTCGCCACCGGCGCGGCCGGTACGGCCCACACGGTGCACGTACTCGTCGCCGCTGCGTGGCATGTCGAAGTTGATCACCAGGTCCAGGCCGTCGATGTCCAGGCCACGGGCCGCCACGTCGGTGGCTACCAGCACTTTGGAGCTGCCCTGCTTGAAGCGCTCGATGGCCAGCTTGCGGTCCTTCTGGTCCTTCTCGCCATGCAGGACGAAGGCCTTCACGTCCTTGGCCACCAGGTGACCGTAGATGCGGTCGGCCAGGGCGCGGGTGTTGGTGAAGATGATCGCCTTGTCGAAGGTCTCGTTGGCCAGCAGCCACTGCACGATCGCTTCTTTATGCTGGTCGTGGTCGGCGGTGATGATCTGCTGACGGGTGCCTTCGGCCAGTTGCGAGACGCTGTTGAGCATCAGGTGCTCAGGGTCTTTCAATACCTTGCCGATGATGTCGCGCAGCGCTGCACCGCCGGTGGTGGCGGAGAACAGCAGGGTCTGCTCGCGGTTCTGGCACTCCTTGCACAGGCGCTCCATGTCTTCGGCAAAGCCCATGTCGAGCATGCGGTCGGCTTCGTCGAGGATCATCACCTGCACGTGCGAGAGGTCGAGGTTGCCCGCGTTGAGGTGCTCGAGCAGACGGCCCGGGGTGCCGATCAGCACGTCCGGCACCTTGCGCAGCATCGCGGCCTGCTCCTTGAAGTCTTCACCGCCGGTAACCAGGCCAGACTTGATGTAGGTGAACTGCGAGAACAGCTGCACCTGCTTGAGGGTCTGCTGGGCCAGCTCGCGGGTCGGCAGCAGGATCAGCGCACGGATCTCGACCCGCGGCCCGCTCAGGTCGACCAGGCGGTTGAGCAGCGGCAGCACGAAGGCTGCGGTCTTGCCGCTGCCGGTCTGCGCCGTGACCCGCAGGTCACGCCCTTGCAGGGCCAGGGGAATGGCCGCCGCCTGCACCGGGGTCGGCTCGACAAATTTAAGCTCGGCCACGGCTTTGAGCAGGCGTTCGTGCAGGGCGAATTGGGAAAACACGGGTGTACCTCAGACAGATGCGGACAATTCGGTTGCATAGGGTAACGTTTTCCGTGGCCAGAGCCGAGTTTCTTTTGGCACCATCAGCGACTTCCGCGCATCGACTGCGCTTCGTTTACTGTGAATATCGGCCTTATCCCATGGACATCCAACGACTCTGGCACGACACCCTCGACCTCTGGGGCGTTCTCGACCAACATCCACTGCTGCACGCGGCCCTCGGCCTTGGCGTGCTGTTGCTGGTATCGCTGCTGGTAGGCCGCGTGGCACGCCTGCTGGTGGTGCACGTCAGCCGTCTGCTGGCCCGTCAGCCCACGCTCCGGTGGCTCGATGACCTGCGCGACAACAAGGTACTGCAGCGCCTGGCGCAGACCACGCCGTCACTGGTGGTGCAGTTCGGCCTGCGCCTGGTGCCGGAGTTGTCCGATACCGCGCAGCATTTCCTGGGCAACCTTGCGCTGGCCTTCACCCTGCTGTTCATGACCCTGGCGGTGTCGTGCCTGCTCGACGCCCTGCTGGACATCTACGCCCGCACCGAACACGCACGCACCCGCTCGATCAAGGGCTATGTGCAACTGGCGAAGATGGCGCTGTGGGTGTTCAGTGCCATCGTCATCGTCGCCACCCTGATCGACCGCTCGCCGCTGTTGCTGCTGTCGGGCCTGGGTGCAATGTCGGCGGTGCTGCTGTTGGTGTACAAGGATACGTTGCTGTCGTTCGTTGCCAGCGTGCAGTTGACCAGCAACGACATGCTGCACGTTGGCGACTGGATCGAGATGCCCCAGGTCGGCGCCGATGGCGATGTGATCGACATCACCCTGCACACGGTCAAGGTGCAGAACTTCGACAAGACCATCGTCTCCGTCCCCACCTGGCGCCTGATGAGCGAGTCGTTCCGCAACTACCGCGGCATGCAGCAGTCCGGCGGGCGGCGCATCAAGCGCAGCCTGTTCATCGACGCCACAGGCGTGCGTTTTCTCACTCAGGAAGAGGAACAACGCCTGGGCGGCGTGCGCCTGCTCGGCGACTACCTGGCGACCAAGCGCAAGGAGCTGCACGACTGGAACGAGGCCCAGGGCCTGGTCGCCGAACTCTCGGCCAACCGCCGCAAGCTGACCAACATCGGCACCTTCCGCGCCTTCGCCCTCGCCTACCTGCAGAACCACCCCGGGGTGCATCCGGACATGACCTGCATGGTTCGCCAGATGGAGACCGGCGCCGAAGGTGTGCCGCTGGAGATCTACTGCTTTACCCGCACCACGGTGTGGGGCGAGTACGAGAGGATCCAGGGGGATATCTTCGATTACCTGCTGGCGGTGTTGCCGGAGTTTGGGTTGAGTTTGTATCAGCAGCCTAGTGGTAGCGATATGCGCTCAGGGCTGGCGGCGCGGGTCGAGCGGATGAGCGAGGCCTAAAAAGCGCTCCCCCTGTGGATGCGGCGGTTCGGCGCCCCGAATTGCCCCGCGAAAGGGCCGCAAAGCGGCCCTCTGCAATGAAAAGCCGCATCCGATAACCAATGGAAGCTCAAACTCTTGGGTTTCCACCTAAAAGCCGCATAGCAACTCGCGCCTCCCTGCCAGTACTTCGCTTGCGCAACGCGTAGCCGCACTTATCGGTTGCCCATTTAAACCGCAAATAATCTGCATGCTGAGCGATCGTGTGCCGAACCATTTGAGCAAGTCCTATGTCAACGACAGAGCCGCGTACAGATAGGGGCGCGCTGGCCTACAGTGCAGAAAGTGCTTTGGACTGATGGGCATCAGACGGCTGCTTTATCAGCCCTGCGCGCGTCCAGTAACTGCCCATCGCGCTCCCCCTTGTTTTTAGAGACTGCGTCCATGGAACACTCAAGCTGCGCCGCTTCGCACGACCGTGCCCTTGACTGGCTGAACTTCTTCCTGGCTGACGTGCGTGACGGACTCGGCCCCTACCTCGCCATCTACCTACTTGCCGTGCACCAGTGGCAGCCGGCGAGCATTGGCCTGGTGATGAGCCTGGCAGGCATTGCTGCACTGGTGGCGCAAACTCCAGCGGGAGCCTTGATTGACCGCACGACAGCCAAACACGCGGTGGTCGTGACCGCCGCCGTGCTGGTGACCGGCAGCTGCCTGCTGCTGCCGTGGATTTCGTCGTTCGCCGGGGTGGCCTTGACCCAGACGATCGGTGCCATAGCAGGCTCGCTGTTCGCTCCGGCGATTGCCGCCATCTCGCTGGGCATCACAGGCCCCAAGGCCTTTACGCGAAGGGTGGGTCGCAACGAGACGTTCAACCATGCGGGCAATGCCTGCTCAGCATTGCTGGCCGGTGGCTTGGCGTATCTGTTCGGCCCGGTGGTGGTGTTCTATCTCATGGCGGTCATGACCGTAGCCAGCATTGTGGCGATGTGGCGTGTGCCAGCAGCCGCCATCGACCACCAGGTGGCTCGCGGCCTTGTCCATGGTCCGGGTTGTGCTGAAAACCTTGCCAGGTTCAGGGTCCTCCTGCACAACCGCACGCTCTTGGTATTCGCTGTGTGCTGCGCTTTATTCCACTTGGCCAACGCGGCGATGCTGCCGCTGGTGAGCCAGAAGCTATCGCAAGTCGACCTGCGCTTGGCCACGCCACTCACATCCGCCTGCATCGTCGCAGCGCAGTTGGTGATGGTGCCGATGGCGCTGCTCGTGGGGGCAAAGGCCGAGACCTGGGGGCGCAGGCCGTTCCTTCTGGCCGGCTTTTTCATCCTACCGCTACGCGGAGCCCTGTACGTTGCGTCCGACAATCCCTTCTGGCTGGTTGGCGTGCAATTGCTAGATGGAATCGGCGCAGGCATCTTCGGAGCATTGTTCCCGATCGTGATCAAGGACTTGACCGAAGGCACCGGGCGCTTCAATTTCAGCCTTGGCGCGCTGACGGCGGTGTTCGGACTGGGCGCTGCGCTCAGCCCTGGGATTGCCGGGCTGGTTGTTCAAGCAGCCGGCTACGATGCGGCATTCCTGACCTTGGCCGGCATTGCCGCGGTCGCCTTTGCAATAGTGCTGATGGCGCTGCCGGAGACTCACCCGCGCGTCGCACCATCGCCCCTGCCTACCCCCGCCGGAAACTAGACGCCTCATGCCTTACAGCGAAAATGCCTCGATCATCTGGACGGTAGCCGCTCTGGCAACCTGCGGTGTCATCCTGCGCCCATGGCGGATCCCGGAATACGTCTGGGCCATGGGCGGTGCGCTGCTACTGACAGGCCTGGGCCTGATCACACCGCGCAGCGCTCTGGCGGCAGTGGCCGAAGGCGGCGACGTGTACCTCTTCCTGATCGGCATGATGGTACTGGCCGAGCTTGCACGCCAGGAGGGGCTGTTCGACTGGCTGGCCCGCTACGCGGTCCGCCACGCCCGAGGTTCGGGGCAAAGGCTGTTCGACCTGGTATTTCTGGTGGGCACGCTGGTCACCGTGTTCCTGTCCAACGATGCAACGGCGGTGGTGTTGACTCCCGCGGTGTATGCGGCGTGCAAGGCTGCCAAGGCCGAGCCCTTGCCCTACCTGTTGATCTGCGCCTTCATCGCCAACGCCGCCAGTTTCGTGCTGCCGATTTCCAACCCGGCCAACCTGGTAGTCTTCGGCAGCCAGATGCCCCCGCTACTGGAGTGGCTGAGGCAGTTCAGCTTGCCATCGCTTGCGGCAATCGCTGTGACCTATCTGGTGCTGCGCCTGACCCAACGCCGGCAGATCCGCCAACCGCTGACCCTGAATGTGGATAACCAGCCGCTGTCTCTGGGTGCCCGTCTGTGCGCAGTGGGCATCGTGCTCACGGCAATTCTGCTGCTGGGGGCCTCAGCGCTGGACCGGGCACTAGGCCTGCCGACCTTCTGTGCCGGCGTGGCAACCACAGCACTGATCCACTTACGCCAGCGGCGTAGCCCGATGCCGGTGCTACGCCATGTGGCGTGGGGTGTGCTGCCGTTGGTGGCGGGCTTGTTCATACTGGTCGAAGCTGTCGCCCAGACCGGCCTGATAGTGCAGCTTGCCCAGGGGCTGGCTGCTCTGGCCGCAGACTCGACGATCAGGGCCAGTTGGGTGGGAGGCGTGGGCGTGGCCATCGCCAGCAACCTGATGAACAACTTGCCGACTGGACTGATAGCCGGGTCCATGGGGTCGCTGGTGGCCCTGCCGCAGCAGGTGACCGCTGCGCTGCTGATCGGCGTCGACCTGGGGCCGAACCTGTCGATTACCGGATCACTGGCCACCCTTCTGTGGTTGGTGGCGATCCGTCGCGAAGGGGCGCATGTCAGCGCCTGGAACTTTTTGCGCCTAGGGGTGCTGGTGATGCCGCCTGCACTTGCAGCAGCACTGCTGGCGCTTTGGGTATGAGTCAGTGCGCACGTGCTCCCAGTCCTGCATGGTTCGCCAGATGCAGACCAGCGCCGTGGGTGTGCCGCTGGAGTTCTGCTGCTTTACCCGCACCACGGTGTGGGCCGAGTACGAACGGATCCAGGAGGATATATTCGATTACCTGCTGGCGGTGTTGCCGGAGTTTGGGTTGAGTCTGTATCAGCAGCCTAGCGGCAGTGATATGCGCTCAGGGCTGGCAGCGCGGGTCGAGCGAATGAGCGAAGTCTGAAGCCCCTGTGGCGAACTTTGCGGGATCAACTGTCTTGTTCCGGCCCAATCCCTGTAGGGGCGGCGGTTCGGCGCCCCGACTTGTCCCGCGAAAGGGCCGCAAAGCGGCCCCCCTGCAATCAAGAACAGCGTCCTATGAACAATGGAATATCAAACCCTATAGTTCACACCTACAGGCCGCATAAGAGTTCGCGCCTGACTTGAAGAGCAATTGCTGCGAAGCCCTTGCCAGTACCTCGCTTGCGTAACGCGTAGTCCTGACTTGCAGAAACATCCTCCCATTGACTCACCGACTCCACGTACCTATGAGTGCCATCGGTGTCAATTTCAAACGCTACGAACCGCTCCGCGTGAGTGAGCAAAAGACCACAAAGGTTTGGCATTCCGGGAAAGTCGACCTCAAGATTGAGTACGATGGTTTCTGACCATCGAATGCCTTTTGACTCGCCATAGTGTTTCAAGGCAACGGGAATTCCTCTGACCAACCACGCTTTGGCCGTTTCCATGAGTCTGTGGGCCACAAGAGTATTTTGCTCTTGCACGTTCAGTTGCCGTTTTTTTAACAGACGGTCAATGTCCACTTCAGTTGCCTCTAAAAATCGTCGCTTTAAGAATGCCGATGACCTAGGCTCTGTATGAAAAACCTTGATAATCGGTGATGCTGCGTTGAAAACAGCCTCGGAATGCTCATTTACAACCCGTAAAGTCGAGCGCGACCCCGGCCGTTCCTCGGCTGTTTTCGCCTTGCCTGACCTTCGTCTCAAGGCTTTTCATACAGACCCTAGGCTCGACAGTGGACGCTGATAACTAGGTTGAGCATTTAGAGGGCGTGTAGTGGTCAACTCATCCCGGACACGGT